>NZ_JBGQQS010000027.1:0-34143 GCF_045528365.1 Desemzia sp. FAM 23988 | reverse complement strand
CCGTGCCGGTTCGATTCCGGCCCTCGGCACCATTATTAGCACCCATAGCTCAATTGGATAGAGTACTTGACTACGAATCAAGCGGTTGCAAGTTCGACTCTTGCTGGGTGCATCTCTTTTAAAGAGTAACAAGGAAAACGGGAATTAGCTCAGCTTGGTAGAGCACTTGGTTTGGGACCAAGGGGTCGCAGGTTCGAATCCTGTATTCCCGATTTTATCTAGGGGCCTTAGCTCAGCTGGGAGAGCGCCTGCCTTGCACGCAGGAGGTCAGCGGTTCGATCCCGCTAGGCTCCATTCTATTAACTAATAGAAACTTTATGGCGGTGTAGCTCAGCTGGCTAGAGCGTCCGGTTCATACCCGGGAGGTCGTGGGTTCAATCCCCTCCGCCGCTATTGATTTTTTGTATTTCATCTTTCATGGAGGATTACCCAAGTCCGGCTGAAGGGAACGGTCTTGAAAACCGTCAGGTGTGTAAAAGCACGCAAGGGTTCGAATCCCTTATCCTCCTTATCGTGTCTGCAATCAGACATGACAATTTATATATTTATTATCGCGGGGTAGAGCAGTTGGCAGCTCGTCGGGCTCATAACCCGGAGGTCGCAGGTTCGAGTCCTGCCCCCGCAATAGTGCAGTAATGCACTGCAATAAAAATTTAAGCTGATTCTGGTCTCGTGGTGTAGGGGTTAACATGTCTGCCTGTCACGCAGAAGATCGCGGGTTCGATTCCCGTCGAGACCGTTTTATGCGGGTGTAGTTTAGTGGTAAAACCTCAGCCTTCCAAGCTGATGATGGGAGTTCGATTCTCCTCACCCGCTTTTATGGGCCTATAGCTCAGCTGGTTAGAGCGCACGCCTGATAAGCGTGAGGTCGATGGTTCGAGTCCATTTAGGCCCATTGCAAAAACAAACATAAATAAAATGAAGAAAATACTTTTCATTGGTTTGGGGAAGTACTCAAGTGGCTGAAGAGGCGCCCCTGCTAAGGGTGTAGGTCGCTAACGCGGCGCGAGGGTTCAAATCCCTCCTTCTCCGTTTTAATGTTTTCATTCATTTCAACTTATTTTATTATTAGGCCCGTTGGTCAAGCGGTTAAGACACTGCCCTTTCACGGCGGTAACACGGGTTCGAATCCCGTACGGGTCATTTTTATGGATTTACCTTTGGAGGTTTAGCTCAGTTGGGAGAGCATCTGCCTTACAAGCAGAGGGTCAGCGGTTCGAGCCCGTTAACCTCCATTGATTCCAAACTAAACACAATAATAGTACCAGTAAGGCCCGGTAGCTCAGTTGGTAGAGCACTTGATTGAAGCTCAAGGTGTCGGCAGTTCGACTCTGTCCCGGGCCATTTTATTTGGAGGGGTAGCGAAGTGGCTAAACGCGGCGGACTGTAAATCCGCTCCTTCGGGTTCGGCAGTTCGAATCTGCCCCCCTCCATCATTTATTTTAAATGATGTACTTTCAATATTATGGCGATTGTGGTGAAGTGGTTAACACACCGGATTGTGGTTCCGGCATGCGTGGGTTCGATCCCCATCAGTCGCCCTTTTTTATTGGGCTATAGCCAAGCGGTAAGGCAAGGGACTTTGACTCCCTCACGCGCTGGTTCGAATCCAGCTAGCCCAGTTCTTTTAAATATTATGTTTTGGCGGTATAGCCAAGTGGTAAGGCAGAGGTCTGCAAAACCTTCATCACCGGTTCAAATCCGGTTACCGCCTTGTTTGAAGATTGATAAAATTTGTTTGTTATACATGCCGGCGTGGCGGAACTGGTAGACGCGCTGGACTCAAAATCCAGTGCCTGTTGAGGGCGTGCCGGTTCGATTCCGGCCGCCGGTATTAATGTATGTATAAAATAAAAGACCTATGTCCTTTGCGGCAAAGGTCTTTTTGCGTGTTAAATAAAGCAAATCGAACAAAATGATGCGAAAAGAGGTTGAAAAGGGGATATTAGTTGCTTTCTAGGTATAAAATTTGGTAAGTTTATTCTGGTTGTAAATTACTTATAGTAATGGAGGAGAAAAAATGGCACAAATTAAACTAACACCGGAAGAGCTAAGAACTTCAGCGGTTAAATACACAAATGGTTCAACAGATATCGATAATGTATTATCTATTTTAACCTCAGCGCAAGAAACGATTCGTGAAAATTGGGAAGGTACAGCATTTGAAAGTTTTGACAATCAATTTACGGAGCTAAAACCAAAAATTCAAGAATTTTCACAATTATTGCAAGATATCAATACTCAGTTGAATTCAGTAGCAGATACTATTGAACAAACGGATCAAGATATTGCTGGGAAAATCGGATTCTAAATCGATAATGTACTTAATTTTAAAAACCAAAGGGAAGGGATGAGAATTCCCTTCCCTTTGGTTTTTAGTCTAATTTGGAAAGGTGAAGGAAACGGATGGAAGAAAAAAAGGGGATCTGGTTTAAAATTGGAGGAGCACTGATTGTTTTTTCAGTATTGATGTTTATGCTGAACCATCAAATACAAGGCAAAAATCAACAAAATGAAACAGCTGGTGATTCTACAGATAAAGTATCTATGGATGTTAAAGGTAAGATGGACATTGCTATTGTCAATGAAGATGAAGGAACGATCGTCGATAATACATCTTATGACTTGGGATCTAATTACATAAAACAAGTAGAAAAAAATGAGGATTACAATTGGTATGTCGTCAGTAGAGGGAGTGCGGAAACTGGTTTAAATGAAGGCTCTTATCAGTTGATGCTGATTATACCGAATAATTTTTCAGCTAAAATATTGGATTTGAAAGATGCAAATCCAGAAAAAGTCTCCGTTCAATACAGAGTGAATGCGAATGGAAATGGTGATTTAGAAGCAGAAGCCAATCGTGTAGGTCATGAAATCGTGAATGGATTGAATCAACAATTAGTAGATGTCTATGTAGCGACTATATTAGTGAATCTGTCACAAGCACAAAATAGCGTTCAAGAAATAGTAAACGGCAATAATGGCAATATGTTTTCATATGAAGATCAAGTGTATGGGACTGCTTTGAATTTCGAAAATGCGATTCCGACGATTAAAACACATACGGACACAAGCCTTCAAGGAAACGAGCGATTGACAAATACGCTGATTGAAAATACAGAAGGATTTACTGAATACAGTCAATCCTTGATGGAATACGATTCTCAATTAATGGAATATGGTGCAACTTTGGAGAGTGACTCAACTTCTTATGCTGCTTTTATGGAGCAATTGATGAGTATGGATGCCAATTTATTAAATGATGAAACACAAAATCTGTTTCAATCCATCCAAACTTCCAATCGTCAATTACTCGCCCAATTTCAACAACCTGGACCGATCATGTTGGCGGAAAATCAATTTGATACCTATGCCAGCGAGTTTACACGATTACAGAATTATATGGATGAAATGAATGGAAAAATCACGGAGCAAGAAGAACTAATGGATCAACAATTGGCATCTGTGAATACATTTGTGGACAAACAACTAATGGGATATTATAAAAAGGATGGGACTATCAGCCTAAGGGACTTCCTGTCATTACATGAAAATGATAAAGAAACCAATGCGTTTATGAAAGAGATAGCAGCGAATGAAGCTCTTCATCAACAAAGCGTATTGAACAAAATAGCTTCCTTACCGTATTTCAGTATTAAGGATGAAGATACAAGAGCTCAATTAACCTTAATTGAAAATGAAGAAACGATTCGTTTGATTGATTCTATCAACAAGCAAACGGAGTACCTGAAAAGTTTCAGTACTAGCCCAAATGAAGAAGCAAATACACTGAAACAAAGAGTAGCAGCTGCTTATACAGCTTTGAGTCCATTTGTAACCAACAAAGAAGAAAAGACTTTTTCATTTGAAATTGACAATAGTGATGGGAAAATTGAACCTGGTAGTAAAATTACGGTCGATTTCCCAGATGGAGTTTTGGGTTCGTGGTCGGCAGAGGACCAAACTGTTGGTGGCAAAGAAATGATTGTGATCAAGGGTTCTTATACTATTAATAAATTGCCTGAAGACCAAACGGAAAAGCAGCAAATTGTAGTAGAATTGCTTCAAGAGCCAATAAAATCAACCCCTATCTATGAAGAATCAAGGGAATCTGATAAAGGCGATAAACCAAATGCTGAATCTAGCACAGAAACTGGCCTAGAATCTCTTTTAGAAGATAATCAGACTGAAGCTGGAGAAGAGAAGGGAACATCCACAGAAAAAGAAATAGAGCCGGATAAGCCTATCATAGGTTGGGAAGAAGGCAGAGCTGGAGTTCGTTACGTATTTTATGAAGAAATTGATTATTATTCTGACTTAGCAGGACAGGATTACCGTGAAGCTCTAAATAACTACAGTGAAGTAATAGGTGAAGTCAAGCAAGTGTATCAAAATGTATTTGAGCAGATCGGTATCACAACAGATAGCGTTAATGAACCTGTTTTTGATGCTTATACCAAAACAGCAGAAGCGTTTTTAGATCGTGATGTGAGAACGTATCTATCAGATATTGTGACCTACACGCTGACAGCTAATTTGACCAATTACCGCACATTAGCTGAGCAACAAATTAATGCGCGGTCAACAATGAATCATTTGACGCAACAAATACCTGTTCTGGCAAATAAATTGGTGGATATCCGCACAACAGCACAGGCGAATTCAGAACAGATTGATGTGCAATTGCAGTTATTGTCCAACTGGCAAGAACAAGCTCAAAATCTGACGGAATTAGGAACAGAAAGTGCACTGGACCAAGAATCTAGTTCAGCAACAGCTGAAGATATTCATTCTCAATTAAGTCAGTTGCTGCAAACTAGCGGAAGTTTGATGAGCAATTCTGAAAATACTGTGGAAATGGCTAATTCAGTAGCGGATATTTTCCAAGATTTTGATGCAGATGTATCAGTATTGGCATCAAGCAGCGAAGAACTGTCATCAGATGCTGCCGGTTTAATGAGTCGTTTCCAAGAACAAGTGCAAGAAAATAATGATTTTGCTGGTGGATTTGTGGAATTGCTGAAAAACACACACAACAATGGCGTGTTGAATGAAAATGTCATGAACTTCATTGCTAATCCAGTTGAACAAGACTTCAAAGGTTCTGTGCAAGCAGCGGAAACCGTGAATCCATTTAGTTGGGTATTGATGGCCTATGGTATTTCCTTATTTGCGGGGTATTTAGTGGCTGCAAACCAATTAGTCTTTTTGAAAAAAGATGATTTTGATGAATCAAATGGAGCATTCAAATTAAGAGCTTATCCATTAGCGATCGTAGTTGGTTTGAGTGCAGTTATAGGTGTGATCGAAGGAATCGTTAGTGGAAATGTGTTGGCTATTCCAGTTGATTATATGCTGCAATGGATTTCATTTATGGTGTTGATCAGTGTTGTGTTTGCCTTATTGAATTATGGATTGATCAAGTTATGGAAAAACATTGGATTGGGAATCAGTATTTATTTCTTGATCAGCTATGTTTTTGTGACCGAAATGATAGGAACAGTCAATAGTTTAACGGGCTTTGCGGAAACTGTTCGTAATGTGAATCCGTTGATGCTAGGAGAAAGAGCTTTACGGGCAGTTTTAAGTGTTCAAAGCAGCGCTGGATATGTGACTGGATTGATCTTGATCGCTATCATTTTAACCGCATTATTATTAGTCATTAAAAAGAAAACACCTAAACAAGAGGTGGTATAGAGATGAAAAAAAGAAGTTGTTTTCTGCTGGGGGTTTTAGGAGTATGGTTGTGTTTATATCCGCAAGAAGTTTCAGCTGAGGATTCTTCCGATTCAAGAAGTGTAAACATTCAAGTAGATCGTTTAGAAGGCGGGCCTGAATCGCGTTCGAACTTTTCAACAAATAACAGCGCCTTGTTTCACTTAGAGGATACGCAACAACTGCATGAATACAAAGAGCAGCAACAAGCCTTAAGAAACCAGCAGGCCGACAATTTATTTACCAAACCCATCAAAGACACTACTCATGATACAATTGAAAAGATAAACTTGTTTACTTCTCAGATAAATGCCAGCTCTTCAACAAGTCCAGCGACTGAAATAAACTTTCAGTCGCTGGCGCTGGCTAATTTAACTGAGAACAACTGGTTCTGGTTGATGGTTGTTCTGGTAGTATCAGCAGCACTTTTAGCTTCATATCAAATGTATAAGAGGGATAAACATGCCAGATACTGAACACATTAATATCACATTGATGTTAAAAAACGGAAATCAAGTTGATTTACGCATTCCTATTTTCATCAGTGCAGCTGCATTAGTGCACCAAATGGAATCCATTTTTCATTTGGAAAAGAAAGAAGGCATGAAGCAAATCAAAGTCCGTACAAAGGGATTGGTTTTAACAGAAGACCAACAGCTTTATGACTATCCGATAACGGATGGAGACATTATAGAAATTATCTAAGGAGAACCGCATGGAGCAAACAGAAAACAACCCACAGTCTAGGACAATCAAGTTCGACAATGCTGAATTCGAATACCTGAAAAACAATCAGGAATGGACAGTTGCGCTGATCAAATCAGCAGCCAATTTAAAAAATGAGCAACAGTTAGCGGTTTTAAAAGTGCCAGAACCGTATTTTCTGCCGTGTACGTATGAAGTGACGGAAGATAAATTACTGTTTCATTATGCTATCGAGCGTCCTGGTTACACCGCCCAAGACATACAAGCATTGGACAATACGGATAAATTAAAAGCAGTAGTAAATTTGTTGTCTATTGAACGATTCAGCTCATTTCCGTATACTTTTTTCTTACATCCAGAAAACATTTATTATGATTACAATTTGATTCCTTCTATTGCTTATCGGGGGATCAAAGAGCAGATGCCGCCGACAGAAATGAATGACGTTTTTTTATTGCGCAATTTAAAAAGCTATATCATCAGTCTGTTTCAGACACAGTACAATTTTACAGATCTGTATGAAGGGAATTTGGAAAATATAACAGGCAATGAATTTATTATGCACATCAAAAATGCGGAAACCTTTAACCAATTAGCCGAGTACCTTAAACTGATATACCACCAAAAAACGCAGGAAGACAAACTGAAATATCAAAAAGTAGATAAGAAGAAATATACATGGTCACGACAATTGTCCATTTGGTTCGGAGCGGCCTTGGTCATTGCTCTAGCTGCCTTGATTTATTTTGTCTTTATCCGCAGTCCTTTTCAAAATCGCTTATTACAAGCAGATGCTTATTTTGTCCAAAATAACTACTCAGAAGTGGTTTCGACATTAAATCCAGTGGATCACACTGATTTACCGGTCACACAAAAGTACATTTTGGCTTACTCAGTAGTGCAAGGTCAGAATTTTAATGAAGAGCAAAAAAAAGTGATTTTGAACAACGTCAGTTTGAAATCGGATACCAACTACTTAGATTTTTGGGTCCATATTGGTCGCGGCGACTTTGAAGAAGCGATCGATGTGGCGAAAAAGATCGGCGATTACGATTTGATTTTATACGGTTTGGTTCAAATTCGGGAACAGATCGTTAATAATCCAGATTTAACGGGAGAAGAACGAGAAGAACAATTGAGTCAGTATGAGAACCAGTATGATGAATACACGAAAGAAAGAGATTCTATTCTTGATGAAAGCACAGAGTAAGAGAGACCAACGTATAAGAATACGGAGTAAGGAAGGTGTAACCGGTGGAACAAGTGAAATACCAAGAAAAAAGAACTAAACCGCTTAGTCTGATCGTCTATGATTTAATGGAGAGGTATCAGTTTGATATTGCGGCAGAAGAAAAAGAAAATGCCTATTCCATTTCGTTGGAGGAAAAAAGATTTTCTGCCTTGAACCGCTTATTTCTGGATGTGCCATTAGGGCCTATTCAAGTTATTGGCAGTCGAGTTAGGGTCCAATTCAATGAAAAAATCATAGAAGGACAGCTGAATGAGTGGATATCTCTTCCGATAGATCAAGGAGAGATCCAGTTTTATTTAGGGGACCAACTGCCGCAAAAACGATATGATCTGGCTACTAAAAATACCTTATTGATCAGTCCGCATCAAAATGCAGATATCCAACTGGCAACTCCTTCGTTAAAGGCTATTTTTAAAAGAGATGATCACTCTCAATGGTGGTACGAGTTGCTTGAAGGTTCTTTATACGTAAACAATCGTCTTGTCCAAGCACAAACAGGGGCCATCGAATTTGGAGACGAAGTAGCTTTTCAAAATCATAAACTCAAGCTGGTCAAAGATGAATTGCAAGTTCGGAAATCTGAATCTATGCAAGTAAACTTGCAAGAAGTGGTTTTCTCAAGGTATGAGTATCCAGAAGATTATCCTGACTACCATCGGTCACCTAGGATCATTTACCGCAATCCGGAAAAGAAGGTAGAAGTAAAAGCTCCACCTCAACTGCCTAAAAAGCCGTCAGAACAGTTGTTAAAGATTATTGTACCGCCATTGGTCATGGTGACTTTACTGATCATGATTAGTATTTTTCAACCAAGAGGGTTGTACATTATCATTACTTTAGTGATGTCCTTGTTAACAGCTGTTTTTTCTATCCAACGTTATTTCACGCAAAAGCGCGAGTATCGAAAAGCGCTGGAAGAAAGAACGAATACATATCAGAGCTATTTAAAAGCGAAAGCCAAAGATTTGTACCACGATAAAAAAGAACAAGAAAACGGACAACACTATCATTACCCCTCCATCAGTGAGATTGAAGAGTTGACCGTAAGCATGAACCATCGAATTTATGAAAAAACGCCAAACCATTTTGACTTTCTGCACTACCGTCTAGGATTGGGAAAAGTTCCGAATTCTGTCGATTTGACTTACTCGAATAAAGAAAGAGAAAAAAAATTAGACGATTTGGAGACACAAGGCTATCACTTATTTGAACAGTACCAGTCCTTAGACCAAATGCCGATCACGGTCAATTTGACTGATGCACCGGTGGGCTATATCGGTCCGAGAAAATTGGTTATCGAGCAGCTGCAGTTGCTGGTCAATCAATTGGCTTTTTTCCATAGTTACCATGAAATCCAGTTTATTACCATTTTTCCGGAAGAAGAAAAAGAAGACTGGAATTGGATGCGCTGGTTGCCGCATGCAAAATTAAGCGATACTAATGTACGAGGATTTGTCTATAACCAACGCAGCCGGGATCAAGTATTGAACAGCTTGTACCAGATCTTGAAAGAGCGGAAGAATGCGCTGGATGAGAAGAAAAAAGCCGATGACGGTTCATTGTTCAGTCCGCAATATGTAGTGTTGGTCACGGATGAGAAACTGATCTTGGATCACATGATCATGGAATTCTTTGATCAAAATCCATTAGCTTTAGGATGCAGCATCATTTTTGTGCAAGACGTTCTAAGTTCATTATCGGAGAATGTTCAAACGGTTATTGACGTTCGAGATCGAAATACCGGAGTTTTATTGATGGAAAGTGGAGAATTGAAGAATACACTGTTCCATTTAGACCATTTTCCAGATTCTTTCGACAAAGAACGGATTCCGCGCAAATTAGCACCGTTAAAGCATTTGCAAAGCATTAAAAATGGCGTTCCGGATACAGTGACCTTCTTGGAAATGTACCAGGCTAGTCGTTTTGAAGACCTAGAAGTTGCCAAACGTTGGCAGGAGCATTCACCGCATAAAACATTAGCAGTGCCAATCGGTTTAAGAGCTATGAATGATCCAGTACAATTGAACTTGCATGAAAAAGCACATGGACCACATGGATTGATTGCAGGAACAACAGGATCAGGAAAATCGGAGTTGATCCAAAGTTATATCTTGAGTTTGGCTGTCAATTTCCATCCACATGATGTAGCATTTTTACTGATTGATTACAAAGGTGGAGGAATGGCAAATCTATTTGCTCATTTACCGCATTTATTGGGAACAATCACCAACTTGGATGGCAATCAAAGTTTAAGAGCGTTGTCTTCCATCAAAGCCGAATTAAAAAGACGGCAGCAATTATTTTCATTGAACAATGTCAATCACATCAATCAGTACCAAAAACTGGTCAAAAATGGAGACGTCTCTGAACCATTGCCGCATTTATTCCTGATCAGTGATGAATTTGCGGAATTGAAAGCCGAGCAGCCTGATTTTATGAAAGAATTGGTTTCTACTGCTCGTATTGGACGTTCGTTAGGAATCCATTTGATCTTAGCGACCCAGAAGCCTACTGGTGTGGTAGATGACCAGATTTGGAGTAATTCACGCTTTAAGATTGCATTGAAAGTAGCGGACCGTGCAGATTCTATGGAAATGTTGCGGACGCCAGATGCCTCTGAGATCACTCAAGTTGGTAGAGGATATATGCAAGTGGGAAACAATGAAATCTATGAGTTGTTCCAAAGTGCTTGGAGTGGTGCTGATTATCTTCCAGATAAAGAAACACAGCACATTGAAGATCACACCATCTATATGGTCAATGATTTAGGACAATATGAGATATTGAACGAGGATCTAAGCGGGTTAGACTCTGTTGAAGAAATCAAACAGCTCCCTACAGAATTGGATGCTGTGATCGAAGGTATCCAAAGAGAAGTATTCAAAGAAAAAATCAAACCGATTTCAAAACCTTGGCTGCCTCCTTTAAAAGAGCGAATCTATGTAGAAAACCTGCATGAGGTTCAATTTGAGGAAGAATGGGCGAAGAAAAAAATGCCTTTGAAACCAGTCATTGGGATGATCGATTTACCGGATAGTCAAGAACAGCAAACCCTGCAATTGGATTTAAGGAAAAATGGACATGTATTATTGTATGCTAGTCCAGGGTATGGAAAGTCGACTTTTTTACAAACGATCCTCTTGGACTTAGCCCGTTCACAAAATCCAGAACAAGTGGAGATGTATTTATTGGATTTTGGAACAAATGGTTTGTTGCCACTAAAAGATTTGCCACATGTGGCCGATATATTCAGTGCAGACGAACACGAAAAAATCAGAAAATACATTACCCGTATGACTCAAGAGATCAAGCGACGGAAAAAATTGTTGAGCCAGTATTCAGTAGCTAATATGGCGTTATATGAAGAAGTCAGCGGGAAAAGTGAACCTTCTCTGTTGATTGCGGTAGACAGCTATGAAGGAATCAAAGGATTTCCGATCGAAGCTGAATTTGAAAGTCATTTGATCCAATTAGCCCGTGAAGGAGCCAGCTTGGGAATCCATATCGTGATGACTGCTGGAAGACAAGCCAATATTCGAATGAATTTATCGGGCAATATCAAGCAGCAATTTGTGTTAAAACAAAATGCGGATGACGAAGCAAGAATGATCGTCGGAAGAACTTCACTGACCATTGATGATACTCCTGGACGTGGTTTGGTACGATTAGAGAGACCTGAGTTGTTCCAAGTAGCTTTGCCGGCTAAAGGAGAAAGCAGCATAGCTTTGATTCAGGAAATACAAACGGAAGTGAAGCGCATGAAGCAAGCTTGGAAGGGTAAGCTGCCGATTCCTATTCCAATGGTTCCAGACGAACTGCTCGTTAACGATTTTGTGTCCAATCCAATCGTGGTCGAAATGTTAGCTGAAAAAGAAACACTCGTCGTTGGGCTGGACAGAAGCACTGCTTTACCGATAGGATTTAAACGCAACGAAAAAGTGATCTACTTAAGTTCGGGAAGAATGAAATTAACGGAAAGCTTAAATTCATTGCTGCAAATCGCTAAAACGACTGAGCAGCGAACGTACATCATTGATCATTCCAGTATGCCGTTGTATACACACCGCCAAAGTGTCCAAGCATATGCCACTACAGACCAAGAGATCGATTATGTCATTGAACATGTTTTAGAGATTATAGCGGAACGGGAAGAACTGTATTTCAATCAATTCAAACAAGATGCTGCTCAGAACATGAAAGACTTCCATTTAGACTTTACGCCGATCATGTTGGTCATCAATGACTTAAGTGCGATTTACGACAAATTGGATACAGCTGTGAAGCGGAAAATCGATCAACTAGTTGAACTAGAACACAAATTAGGGATCACGATTGTTTTTGGTGCAGAATTCAGTACTTTCAATCGCGACTATAATGATTTGGCGAAGCGATTGAAAGCTACGAAAAATGCGGTCATAACGATGAGCTTTTCAGAGCAAACCATTTATGCACCGGCCGTCCGGATTTCTCGCGAAAAACCATTAGAACAAGATGAAGCCTACTTGTATCGTGAGGGAAATGTTCAAAAAATCAAGTTCCCAGTAAAAACTTCGGAGGGGTAAGATGAATAAGGTAAATGACTTAAGGATAGAAATCAATCAATATCCATACATGGACAATAAGCTTTATGTTTCACTGGGCATTCATGCCGGTTTCGCCTATAAAGAGTATATGTTGCTGAAAAATAGATCTAAGCGAATCACATTAAACCAAGCCAGTGCAAATGTTTTTATGGAATATATGCGCTTGAAAACAGCTCAAACGATGGGGAAAATGGTGCGGACGAATACGACAACAAATGCTTCTGTACTGACCTTTTTTACGACCGTTTCGACTTTTGATAAAGATATCCAACAAATCATGGATCTCTTTTATGAGGGAGATTTTGATGAAAAACTATTTGTAGAAGCGAAAGCCAATTGTGTAGCTAATTTTCAAAAGAACTACCAGGATATCGAATTTCGGGCATATACTAAATTGATGGAGTTTTCAGATCAACGCAAGGGATTTGATTTTCACCAATTTACTCAGGCAATCCAAGCGATCCAGTCAGCAGACATAAGACAATTTAGGGAAATGTTTGTGAACTATCCGAACACGTTTTTATTGATCAATGGCCATACAGATAAAATAAAAGAAGCTGATTTTTTCTATCAACTCAAAGAAACCAAAAGGCCGGGAGATGTATTTGTTCCTTCCATTCATTTGATAGGTGATGCTCCTGCTCAAGACCGACACTTATCTGCAATGGATAAGCAATCCTATCGCACTGGTGCTATGCACTTTGACTTTGATTCAGAATCGATTCCGGTACACGATCGTTTTGCTTTATTGCAATTGATCGGGCATAGTTTATTCAAACATCATTTTGCAGTTAGTGTAGATGCTTTAGATGCCAGCATACTGTACAAAGATTTGCCTTTACTAGAATACAAAGATAAAATAATAGTATCTTTAACTGAAGAGAATGTAAAAGAAGCCTGTTTGTCTATACAGGAAGAAGTGGAATACATGCTTGTCGAAAAACCGTATCAATTCAATGCGCTGTTTGCCAGTTTATATGTGAATGGCATTGATTTGATCAAGTATTATGTCACCATTAAAACGTATCGACCTGAGTTTATCAAAAAAATCATGAAACTAAATCAAGAAGCCATTACTGAATGCCACATTAGGCTAGAACAAGGAGCGAGTGTGAACTATGTCTGAAATATTGATCGACCCAGAAAAACTTCAAGAAGAGATCGCCGGTTTTAGAGAAGCTACTGAGGTGATCGATAGTTCTCCTTACTCAACAGAAAAGGGAAACTTGGATTTGGCAGCAGTCAATAAGTATGTGGATGCTCTAGATCAAATGAATACAGCAATGACCAACTTTAAAGCGTTGGCGGAGAATGATATTCAGAATTTGGAATTTATTCGAGCAGACTGGATGAATGTAGACCGTGATTTAGCAGGAATGACAATTTGGGACAGAGCATTTGGTTCAAGCGGTTCATAGTGGGGGTGCACATATGGCTTTATTAAATAACGAAGAGATTGAAAATCTGGCAACAGAAGCAACAGATCAAGCTTTAACATTGGAGGACTTATTTTATACGCAGTACAAAAGTGCCTATGTGTTGACAGAGACAACGAGTTTTAAAGGAGCAGCAGCGGATAGTTACAAACAATACATTCGACTATCGACGATCCATCACATCAATATGTTTATGAATATACTAGAAGAAATAAAAACAGCCATCAATGAAATCAAAGAGGCTTATTTAGGTTTTGAAAGTGATGCGAATGGGAAAGTAGCAACGGATGATTTAGAGTCTGCTGAGCAGAGTGTAGCGAGAGAGCAGCGAAATACTTCGGCAATCACAACGCGGGTAGAGACGTTGAATACCCGAGCTGCTGAATACATTCCAGTAACAGATATCCAAAGCAACACGTTGGATACCGATTTTCAAGCCGTATTGGTATTTTTAACGGACACGGTCTATGGCTTATCTGAAACAGATGACACTGCTTTGGCAACAGCTGAATCCATTTATGAACGGATTCAAGAGTTGACCAACAGCATCACGAATATTTCAGAAAACTATTACGACAGCCAAGGAGCTATTGCGTTAGACCGAGTGGGCAATATAGCCAATGAATCGTGGTACAAAACAGAACCTACCACAGCTATCGACAACAAATTGATAGAAGATCCGTTTTTCTACACGGCTGATTCCCAAGCGATTGGAGAAGGACAATGGGCTGCTGGGCTGGCAACAGACACATATATCGCAGCCGGATATGCACTGCCAAATTACAGTTATCAAGCGGGAGTAGACAATGGAGTTTATTCAGCTTCCGGAGACGCTGCCCTCATTGAAGGAAATGTAAATGCAGAACTAGGCGGAATTGCTGAAGCTAACGTGGTGGGAAGAGGCGGCTATGCCAATGGTACAGCTGAATTCGGTTCGCTGATAGGTGAATCTGATAAAAGAGGGATTCACCTTGATGGAGAAGTTGGTGCAGCTGATATTCAAAGTAGAGCAAGACTTGGCAATGACTTGTTGAATGCTGAAGGAAGAGCAGGAGCTGAAGGAGCGACTGCGGGGGGAACTGTATCGGCTATGTACGAGGATCAAAATAACTATGCAGCCGGCCTTAGAGGAGATGCATCTATCTGGGAAGCATCGGCAAGTTTAGGTTTATCTGCCTTTGATATTGAGATGGAAACGAAAGATTCAAACGGAAACACAATCAAGGACAAAGTTTCATTATTTGGAGCAGATCTCGAGGCTTCTGGAGGCTGGAGCGCAGGTGCAGCAGCTTATATCGAAACACAAAATGTATCTGAATTTGGACCATTGAATCTAAATGCTACTTCACTGGAACTAGGCGGAAAATTAGGTTTAGGACTGAACTTGAAACTCAACTTCCCCACATTTACGTTTGATTTTCCTTGGTGATCAAGACCTATTTTAACAGACAACTAATCAACGAAAGTGAGTGAAAGTATGGCAACCGATAAAGCGATCCAGCTTATCCTACCAAAAAGTTCCAAAGCAGAGAAACCCGAAAACAATCCTATTGTGGCTCTTGCGCAAGAGTACTTGGACAGCCTATCGGATATTGGAGTTGCTGGACTGTTTAATTTAACGTATACGGGATACTTAATAGAAACAAAACCGTATCAGGCATTATTTATGGCAACCAATCGAACAGGAGAACCAATAGAAGATTTTTCGTTTGTTCTTGATGTGCAAATTGGAGATCAAACAATCTGGCAAAACACCTTGTTTCGCATCACGAAAGAAGAGTTTGGAGAAATCCCTGTCCAGTCCTCGATGCCGATATTGATCAGTGTCCCTGAAGGAAGAGAAGCGGACTTATTGGAAGCTGATAATGACACGATCCAGATTTCTCTTTCTCAATTACAGAAGTTGACCTGAGTCACAACGAAGGAGGTAATTTGATGGGGCTAATAGAGGATCTAAAAAACAGAATCCAGCAATATCAGAACACGATTGAAGATGACCGACAAAGAATTGATGCATACAATCAAAAAATCACTGAGATCGAACAGATCTACAATGAGATGGCAAACGAAAAAGAGAATTTGATCAATGAAAAAAGCACTGTTCAAGCGGTAGCCAATGAATCTTACAGCAATTGGACAGGTAATCTATACGCTAATGAATACGAACCTATGCTAGTGGACGATGTACTTAATGGGAGTCTCCAAGAGACCATTCATGCGATCGATGAAAATCTAGATGCTTTGAATGATGCGAAGACTAGATTTGAAAATAAAATCAATCGTACAGAAGGTATCATAGGAACTTTGGAAGCGGGGATCAATTCGCTGTGGAATGAAGTAGAAAACTTAATGAATTGATGCAAATCAGTCAACTAACCCCATAATGCTGCATTATGGGGTTAATTGTTTACTTGATTCTTCAGGCGTTTTTTGACATACTGAGCAAAAGGGTAAGTTGGAAAGGGAGAAAAATACAGATGATTGAATTTAGAAATGTGTCCAAAAATTATGGGCAGAAACAAGCATTAAAAAATGTCACGTTAGCGATCCAACCGGGGGAAATTTTTGGATTGATCGGTCATAATGGAGCCGGTAAATCGACAGCAATCAAGTCGTTGGTAAGTATCATCGATCCTACTGCAGGAGAAATTTTGGTAGATGGAGAAAAATTGACAGAGCATCGCTTGGCGATCAAAAGCAAAATCGGTTATGTGCCGGATTCGCCAAATATGTTTTTACGTTTGACAGCAACGGAATATTGGAATCTGATGGCGACTGCATACGAGGTGACACCTGACAGCTATCAAGATAAATTGACGGCATTGCTTGAGTTGTTCGATATGACAGAAAATCAATACGGAGTCATCAATTCTTTCTCACACGGGATGCGACAAAAAACGTTTATCATTGGGGCCTTGCTGTCGAATCCGGATATTTGGATTTTAGACGAACCGATGACAGGGTTAGATCCGCAAGCAGCGTTTGATTTAAAAGAAATGATGAAGCAGCACGCTGCTGCAGGCAATATCGTCTTGTTTTCGACTCATGTATTGGATACGGCGCAACAAATTTGCGATCATATCGCTATCCTTAAACAGGGAGAAGTCTTGTACGATGGAACGATTGAAGATTTGCAAGCCCAAAACGAACACCAATCTCTTGAAACCATTTATTTGAAAATGGCGGGCAGACAACCAGGAGAAAATCCAACTGCTGTTTCAGTGGAACCTGAAGGGAGAGGATGAACGTATGCGGATGAAACAAACGGTGGAGTTGGCTAAAGTCAATATGATTTACGCTAATCCGCAGATGATCGAAAAGCGGCGTAATAAAGAGGTCAAAAAAGGAGCCCCTTCTAAGTTATCGGCTTATACATACATCCTTGGACAAAATGTTTTATTGCTGGCTATTTTTATCTTCTTATTTGGTTTTATGTTTTCCAATATAGATCTGGTCCACTACCCGGGCATGTTTACGTCTTTTATGGGCACGATTATTTTAATGTCTGTGCTCCAAGGCTTTTACCTGATTTTTAATCTTTTTTACGATTCAAAAGACTTGTCCCATTATCTGCCGCTCCCTTTTAAAGCGAGTGAATTGTTTGCAGCAAAAGCAGCTGTGTTGATTTTTATGCTGCTTCCATATTTGGTCCCTGTTTGGATTTTGATGTTTTTGTTAGGGTTGAATGCAGGGAATGCTTTGCTATTCTTGCTGCCGGGTTCAGTAGTTCTATTTTTGCTGATGATAACAGTAGTTTTAGCGTTTTCGATTGTACTGGTGCATCTCATTACGAAGCTGCCTTTGTTTACACAGCACAAACAAGGCGTGATCACTGCTTTATACAGTTTATCCAGCATTGGAATGGTGGTATCGGTCTATTTCCTTTCCAACCGAGCGACGACATCTGCTGAAACAGCTCAAGGGATCATTCCGGATATGTCTGTGATTCCTTTTCTAGGTGCATTCCACCAGATTTTTTTAACTCCAGGAGATGCAGCAGCTTGGGTTGGTATCCTGGGTTGGGTAGTGGTGTTGGCAGTTCTGTCATTTGTGGTGATCAGATGGGTTGTGCCTTCTTTTTATCAAGCAGAACAAACCGTCTCGACAATATCATCCAGCCGTCCCAAGAAACAAACCAAAAGGAAAAAACAGGGAGTTGCTGCTCAGCGTCCTGCTTCAGTCAATCAGACCTTGTTTAAATACAATCTTGGAATCATTCAGGACGGAACTTTAATGATGCAGTTTCTGAGTTCAAAACTCCTATTGCCCTTGGTGGTGATCGGACCGACTTTAGTTAACAGTCCTGATTTAGCGGCTATTCCAACATTATTTTGGCCGGTATTTTTCTTTGGCGGATTTATTTATACGTTTTTCACCTTAAATGCGGTGTCGATTGTCGGAGTCATCATTTCTTTAGACCGAGAAAACTTCTTGTATCTCAAATCACTGCCATTTTCAATGAAGCACTATTTAAGACAAAAATTTCTGTTTGCCTTTGGTATTGAACTGATCATTCCGGTGTTATTGGCGATCGGATTAATGGTATTCCTTCAAGTCCCGTTGTTGTTTGCAGTACTATTCTTAGCAGGGCTTGTGATCGGAACTCTTGCGCTGAGCCACTTTTATTTTGTACGCGATTATCGATTGCTTAATCTGGATTGGCAAAATCTAACCGAACTCTTTAGCAGAGGAGCTGGAACTTGGGTTCAAGCCATCAGTATTTTTATTACTGTTTTCTTCGGTGTCTTGGCTGTTGTGGCTGTTTCGTTTATTTTATTGGCTTTGCCGCCAATCGGCCAAATGCTGTTTTCTGTTGCTATTGTTCTGGTGCCCCTGAGTCTTTCTGCTGGGTTATTGGTGAGATACAAAAAAACATTTTGGAAGCAGTTTGAAGAATAAGCTGGAATAGAGATGATGTAGTGGATTCTGTGGGTTACTCCATGATCTAAAGCAAAGTAAAATCCCTTTTCGCTAATGGGCAACCATCAGCGAAAAGGGATTTTGTTGTGTTGCAGAGTAGAAGGGGGGCTATTTAATGATTCACAGCTGATTATAAGTGGAATTATGAAGAAGGCGAGAGATACTTAAAGATTCGAGGTTGGTTACATGTGTGAATGTGAAGTAGAGGTGGTCTACTTAATAATTCGAGGTTGATTACATGTGTGAATGTGAAGTAGAGGTGGTCTACTTAAAGATTCGAGGTTGATTACATGCGGGAATGTGAAGTAGAGGTGGTCTACTTAATAATTCGAGGTTAGTTACATGCGGAATTGTGAAATAGAGACGTTCTACTTCACAATTCGAGACTATCAATAAGCTGAATTAGGAAGTGGGACCTGATCACCTAGTAATCACCTCCTGATTATAGGTACATGCGGACTTTTATATGACCAAGGGAGTAAATGAGTGATATGAAAAAAGGCTATCTCATATTGAGACAACCCATTCTGTTTAACACCTATTTAACGGGAGCTAATTCATCTTCCGTCAACCATTTATGGTTTTTCACGGTCTCACTGCCATCAGTAGGCTGGTAGTCGACCATGTACACCGTAGTTTTATTGGCTGCATCAATAGTAGCAGCAGCTCCTTGCATGCCTTCCATGTGCATAGCTTCCAAAGTGACTTCAGTACCTGGCTCTAGAGCCGAGTCCCCAGCTTCTGCCATTTCTTCATATACAACCCATTTATGATTTTTTACACGGTCGCCGCCGTTCGTTGGATCATAAGATACTTCATAAGCAACAGTATCAAATGCTCCTGCAATAGTAGCTTCTGCGCCTTTCATACCAGGCATGTGTCCAGATTCGATCATCACGGTATCGCCAACTGCATAGGTGGGATCTTGTGCTTCTTGAAGTCCTTCTGGAATGTCGCCAGAGTCGTCATGCATCATGTGTCCCATATCCGATTCTTCCATAGAACTTGATTCCTCGATTGAACTGCTGGACTCTGAGGAATTTGTTTCCGCTTCTTCTGTTGTAGAACAAGCGGCTAAAGCTAAAGTAGTAGACAGCGCTAAAAATGGTAAAAAGTTTTTTCGATTCATAACTGATTCCTCCTATCAAATGTAAACAGAAACGTTTACGTTCGTAATCAATTAACAGCTTAACAAGAATAGTAGGAGAAGGTCAATAAATCAGCTTTATTGAGTTGATTGTTTCAAATTAGGCTCAAGTCTAGTAAAATAAAAGCAAGTAGAGCTCTGTTAGGAAAAAGGGCCAGCTGATAAAGGCTGAGATTTATATGCGTGTGTTAATGGATAAACAGTAAAAAGCACGTATATAAATATAGAAGGAGTACACTGATGAATCCCATTTTTAAATTTGTGTTGAAAATGATGTCTTCCCCTAAAATCAATATGCAGGAAGATTATGAATTTGTACGAAAGATGCAGCAGATTTTTTCTAAAAAACCTAAGAAGGGATACATCATCTTAGATCAAAAAATTTATTCCAAGGATCAATCTCACGATATCCCTGTTAGAGTATTTCGCCCTCAAGAGCTGCGGCACGATGATGCTTTGTTATTTGTTCATGGTGGAGGATGGGTGACTGGAAACATCGATACGTATACAAATACTTGTATCAATATGGCCGATTTAACAGGGAGGGTAGTGTACTCGGTAAATTACCGTTTAGCTCCTGAATATCCATATCCAGCCGGGTTAGAAGACTGCTATCAGGTGGTGGACATCTTGCTGAATCATTTGGAAATGGCACGATTGGCAGATGTTTCTAAGTTGACCTTGATCGGAGATTCTGCGGGAGCCAATCTGATAGCTGCAGTGTCGCTGTTACTGCGAGATGAAGGCAGGATAGTACCAGCAAAGCAGATATTGCTGTACCCTGTCACGTATTGGGATCACACAGAAAACTCTCCTTTTGAATCTATTCGTACGAATGGATATGACTACGGGTTGACCGCCAAAAAGATGCAAGAATATATGGAATTGTATGCTCCTGAATTGGCAACGCGTCAAAGTCCGTATATCTCTCCTTTATCAGCTGATGATCTGACAAAACAGCCGGAGACACTGATTGTGACAGCTGAGTTTGATCCGCTTCGCGATGAAGGAGAAGCTTATGGAGAAAAATTACGAGATGCTGGAAATAAAGTGAGAATTCATCGAGTAAAAGAAACCGTTCATGGGTTTATTACGTACCCAAAATTCGTGGAACCGGTAGTTGAAACGTATGAGATTATCAATGAATTTTTAAGTACTGATCGATAAAGGGAAAGTTTTAGTTGTTTGGAGGTGAGTCAGTTTGAAGAAGAAGGAAACGACCAACCAAAAAGGATGGGTGCGACTAGACAATGCTTCGAATATTTTTTTAGCAGCCATGTCCACCACTGATACCAAAGTATTTCGGTTGAGTGCGGAAATGGAAAATGAGGTCGATTCCGTCCTGCTGCAACAAGCGCTTGAAAAAACGTATGCACAATATATGCTGTACCATAGTGTGTTAAGAAGAGGAATTTTTTGGTATTACCTGCAACAGACGACTATTCAACCGCGAGTAGTTCCTGATGTATTGACACCTTGTTCGCCGCTGTATCATTTTGATCAAAAAGAGTTATTGTTTCGTGTGATTTACAATGATAAGCGCATCCACTTGGAAGTGTTCCATGTTTTGAGTGACGGAACAGGGGCGCTGTGGTTCTTTGAAGATTTACTGAAAGAGTATATCTTATTGCGCCATCCTCAAACGCAAGCAGAATTAATGAAAGAACAACGGGAAATCCAACAACAACACTTAGAAGACAGCTTTGTCACACATTTTAGCCACAGTGAACAACAAAATTTTACGGACTCAGCGCAATCTGCTGTGCGCAGTTTTGTGAAAAGCAGTAAAAATGCTGCATTTGAATATGGACGAAAAGCGAGAAGATTGATGTGGGCAACGAAAAGAAGAAAACGTCGGAAACGGAAAATACATCGGATAACCGGCAGGAAAACAGCCGATAATCGAACAAAAATTATTGAATTAGAGATGCCGGTGAAAACAGTACTGAATTTGGCTCATGAACAAGATGCTACGCTGACTATGTATTTGATTGCTGTATACTTTGAAGCTATTCGAGAAGCCAGTCCACATTTTCGTTCTGGGGAAACGATCGCAATATCCGTTCCGGTAAATTTAAGACAATTTTATCCTTCCGATTCAGCCCGTAATTTCTTTAGTACCGTCAAATTAAAATACACTTATCCACAAGAAAAAGAAGTGGATATCAATAAAATCTGTGATACTTTGACGAAACAAATGCAGCACCAGCTGAGCAAAGAAAATTTGGAAAAACGGTTAAGCCGATTGATCGCATTTGAATACAATCCATTTAATCGAGTTATTCCGCGTCCGTTAAAAGATGGTGTGTTAAAAATCATCAATTTCTTTAACAACCGAAATTTAACAGTGGCTATGTCGAATCTCGGACGAGTGTCATTGCCGCAATCGATGAATCCCTATGTTCATGCGCTTTATTTCCACACGTCTGCTGTCAGACCCCAATTTTCTGTTATCAGTCATGGTGGAACTTTGACGATTTCTTTTACGTCGCCTTATTTAGAGACAGAGATCCAAGAAAACTTTGTTCGGAAACTGACTAAATCTGGGATAGATGTAACGATTGCTGCAAATAAAGTGACAGCTTCAGAATTAAGAGGTGATGAAGAGTGAAACGATGTTCGCATTGTCAGGTAAATATTAAAGGTGACTGGTCGGAATGTCCGCTTTGTCACCAACAATTAGATCCGGTAGAGTCAGCAGAAGCTGCAAGCAGCCCTTATCCGGATATTCCTTTACGTTTCAATAAGAAAAAAGTTTTCAAATGGATGATGTTGGCGTCTGTAGTCATTATTCTTGGGTTTTATACAGCTGGATTTTTCTTTCCTGATCCCTTGAATGTTTGGCAATGGTCTTTATTTGGAATCGTCAATTTATGGTTAGTTGTCTTGATCATTATTCGTAAACGAAGAAATATAGCTAAAGGAATCGTTTATTTGATCATATCTGCTTCACTGGTCTGTGCGTATTTGGATTATATATCGGGCTGGAGTGCTTGGTCTACCACTTATGCGATTCCGCTGATCTGTACATTTGCTACAATAGCCATGTTTTTCGCGGTCCGAATCGTTCGCTTAAAAGTGGAAGATTATGTGTTGTATCTGTTGACTGCAACGCTGCTCGGATTTATGCCGACGACATTTTTGTTTTTAAATTGGACAACTTGGCTGTTTCCATCCCAATTGTCGCTTTTATTGAGTACCTTGATGTTTATCTGGATCACCGCCACACACGGAAGAGCTATTATCACAGAACTGCAAAAACGTGCTCAAATTTAAGGAAATATTCTCAGAAACAGTAACAAAGCTTCTTTTCAATTTAGTTATTGAAAAGAAGCTTTGTTTGTAAGGGATAAAAGAACAACTTGAGTAGTCATACTGTTATAAAATATGAAGCAGCTCAGTTGCTATACTAAAATAAATCAGCAATCCCAAAGCATCGTTGATAGTGGTGATAAAAGGACCAGAGGCAATTGCTGGATCGATGTTCATTTTGTGAATAACAATTGGAATAGTCGCGCCAACTACTGTGGAGAGACTAAGTGTGAAGAAAAGCGAGATGCCAATGATCAGTGCTAAAATGAGATTCCCATAGAAGAGACCTGCTACCACTCCCAATACTGTTCCAGCGACACCTCCAATCATTGTACCTGCTAGAAATTCTTTCCAGATCGTCTTCCAAAATCGTTTCGGGCTTCTTTCCTCTCCTTGAGAAATATTCCGTACAGCTATGGCAAGTGATTGAGTACCGACATTTCCGGCAGAGTCCATGATAATAGGAATAAAAGCAGCAAGGATGACTACTTGGTTGAGTGTTTCTTCAAAAGAACTGATGAGAGAAGCACTGATCATTCCCAGGAAAACTAGGATGATAATCCATGGCATTCGAAGCCGAGCCATCTCAAATGCACTTTCTTCTCCTTTTTCTATTTTTTTCGAATTTTTACGAATAGCTGAAAATTCATTAAAATCTTCCTTAGTTTCTTCGACCAAAACATCCATAATGTCATCTACAGTTACGATCCCCATCAGTTTATTTTCCTGATCCAAAACCGGGACAGCCAGCAGATCGTAATCTTGAATGATTTGAGCCACCTCTTCTTGGTCATCGTCGATTCGGACGAAAGCCAGTTGGGTATGCATGATATCTGCCAGCTTTGTTTCTTCCGAATGAAGGATGAGATCCCTTAGTGATACGACTCCGACTAAATGATCAGCATCATCCAGAACATAGAAGTAGTAAACCAATTCTGTAGCTTTCGCAATAGTACGAACTAAACCAATCGTTTGTTGTATAGTATGTTCAAGAGTAACCACTACCATCCCTTTGGTCATTATTGAACCAGCAGTCTCTGGTTCATAGGAGAGCATTTCTTCCACTTTTCTCCTCTCTGTATCTTCGAGTAAGTTAAGAAGAACTTTTTTTTCATCTTCATCAAAATAAGATAAAAAGGCCACAATGTTATCTAATTCCATATACGGAAACAAATGGGCGGTATACTCTGGCGAGAATACCTCATAAGCCTCTATTTGATCTGCTGGATCCATCCATTCGAATAATTCTGCAAATTCTGCTGGGCCTAGAAAGGTCTCTATTTTCTTTTTCTTTTCAGGATAAAGCAAGTGAAACAGTTCTACTTGGTCTTTTAGATGGAGTTTCAAGAAGAGCCTCCGGAATCTCTTCCGATTGTTTTCTTTAGCAGCACTAAAGACAGCCGCATAGTAATTATTTTTTCTAGTGTCTATTTTTTTCATTCCGATCATTCCTTTCGGGAAGGTTTACTAGATGCCATTCTTTTTTTTGTATCGTTAATTCAAACTTTCTCCTTCGACTATCCGGATTCGGATCCATATAAACCACCCCCTTAAAAGAATTCGTTCGTTAAAAAAATAGAGAACGTTACTACTTTATGCGTTTAGTTCTATAGACAATGGCCTCCATTTCACGATAAAAAAGTGCCTCACCATGAAATAGCGAAAGATCCCAACTCTAGAATGAACGCTAAAAATTTATAAAACAAAAAAAAGCACGCCCTCGAAGAGCGTGCAAAAAGACTGCCTGAGCAGTACGTTTCAAAATGGTATATTTTGTCTGTTTTCTGCACCTCTTCGTTGAGTTTCAGCTTTGTACAGCATAGGGATTGCCCCAGCTGCATTAAGAATTTCCTTAATTCGAAAATTCCTGTTAACCCATTGGCGTCTTTCGACGTTTCTGGGCAGCAGCCTATCTCTCGTACAGTAGCCTCACCTAACAAGGTTATTTACTTTTTATCTACGGACCTATTATAGAATATTGTTCACTTATTTACAAGCTTGCTTATTTGCTGATACATGACTGTTTCTTGCTATCCAAAATTTATAATACCGTACACCATAAATAAGGATACAAACCACTAAATGTGGTTTGCATCCTTATTTGACTAACGGTATTTCTTCATTGTATGAACTAAACGCTCAAGTGCATCCATCAAAATTTTAGTAGGCACAGCAAGGTTCAAGCGTTCAAAACCATTGCCTTCAGTCCCAAAGATGTACCCTTCATCCCCAAATACCAATGCTTCCTTGTGCATAACTTGTTCGAGTTCATTTGCTGAAAGTCCAAAGGCATTGAAATCCAGCCATTGTAAAAACGTACCTTCCAAATCAAAAACGGTTACTTCGGGCAATTCTTGATTGAAATAACGTTTCAGTTCTTGGTGATTATGCCAAATCAATTCTTTGAATTCCTGCAGCCAAGGGCCTCCAACGGTATAAGCTAATTCAGTAGCTTTCAACCCGAGCATATTTGTGCCACCATCCAAACCAGTCTCTTCCAAATCCTCTAAAAAACGTTCACGTAATGTAGAGTCTGAAATAATAATGTTAGAGTTTTTCAGTCCTGCTAAATTAAAGGACTTGCTGACAGCTGTAGCGGTGATACAAATAGAAGCTGCGTCATCAGTTGCTATAGCCATTGGTGTATAAGAATGCCCCGGCATGGTGAGATCATGATGAATCTCATCTGCCAAAATAATCACGTCATTAGCCACGCAAATGTCTATCACTTTAGCCAATTCTTCTTTGGACCACACTCTCCCAACTGGATTATGAGGATTGGAGAATAAGAGCAGTTTATTCGCAGGATCTTTTGCTTTTTTTTTCAAATCTGCGAAGTCGATTTCATAATGTGTCTCTTTTTGGATCAAGACACTTTTCACAATATGGCGTTCGGTTTTTTCGATGGCTGCATAGAAAGGGTAGTAGACAGGCGATAAAAGCAATACGCCATCTCCTGGATCAGTGAATGAACGGATAGTAGGATAGAAGGAGGTGACTACACCAGGTATAGTCAGAATCCAATCGTCTTCAATTTCCCAATGGTGCTGGATTTTCATCCAATTTTTTACAGCCGATAAATACTCTTTGGTAGGTAGGTCGTAACCCAAAATAGCTGTTTCTAAAAATTTTTGAAGCCCTTGAATAATTTCAGGCGCCATTTTCATATCCACATCAGCGATAGATAAAGGATAAATGTTATCATCTAATGAAGGATTCCAGTCATGCATTTGTTGCCATTTAGCGGAACCTGTATGTGATCTGTTGACAGCAGTAGTAAAATCATAAACCATAATCGCAGCCTCCTAAAAAGTCTAGTTATCTTACAAGTATTCTAACATAGATAGTCTTTTACACAGAATAGAAACTAAATTTGTGGACAATATCGCGTGTAGGAAGCTATTATTCTGTATTTATGGAGTTTAAACAATTTTAGTATTATCTGTTGATGTAATTTCTTCAAATTCGGCTTCAATGATTTCTAAATCTTTATTAAAATTACCTTCTTTATAATTTGAACTGTAACCTTTAATTAATTCTCTATTTAACTTCTTCGCTGCTAGCTCCATGGTAACAGCTGTAAGACCACCAGAAGCTATACCCCCAATAACAGGAATAGCTTTTGAAGCCGCGCTTGCAAGTCCTTTTTTAGTTAGTGTTTTTGAGGCAACTACTTTTGAGATATTTTTTATAAATGGATACCAGAGTGTTTTAGTTAAGGCTGTTGTCATAATTTTTTTTGAAGCATATTTTGCTGCGTTTGTACTCGCTACGCGTAATAAAGATGCAGCACCTTGTGCGCTGAACATTGTACCTAAAAATAAAACTAAACCGTCAATCTTCAATTCACCATCTTGATCAATAATATTTTCATAATCATAGATGTAGGCAAGCTCTTGAATAAGCCTAATAGAATAAATCATGTTCTGCAAAATATCTGCGGGAATTGTTCCTGCCATGGCCAACCCACCAGGAAGACCCGAGACAAATGAAAGACTGGAGCTTCCAATGACATTTTTGTGAATGCGGACTTTGGCCATGGTTTCCTTTTCTTTTAAACTAATAGTAATACTCCCGTTGCGAATCTCATCTTCGCTAACACCATAAATTTTTGATAAAAAATCAATACGGTTAACATGTGCCATAGGATTATTCAAAATAGTTTCTAGAAGTTTCATTAAATCACCAGATTGAATAGCTGGAATCAACGAACTACCTGCTGCCTGTTTTTCATTATTTTTCATATGTAGTTTCACCTCTCTGAGTCTTATTTTAGGGACAATAGTTTTTGTTATTTTAGTCCAATAAAGAAATCGTTTTTTTTTATTGTATCATAGGAGAATTGGATTACTATCTATTGGATAATCTTTTATGGAAAATAATTCAGTAATACGTTATATTAAACGACCGCTGTGGACAATGTAGAAATATCGGAATAACTCTCCACATTTCATCAACTGTTGTAAACAGCTATTTATTTTAATCGAAATTAAAAATGATGTATTTTTAGCTAATCTTAGAAGTTTTTAAACGAACGATAAAAGTACAAGTAGGAATAAAGTGAAAAAGGGAGAAATTGGATGTGGGAATAAGTCTTATGGTCACAATCGTATGTCTCAGAACAACTAAAATGGGAGACTACTACATATGCCTACAAGACTCCAGGGTGTTGATATGAAAAAATGCTTGGCTATATTGGCCAAGCATATGTGATGAGTAGAAGATTATAGTAAGAGGTGTTACTTGTCAGAAAAGCTACTAAAATGAATATTCTAAAGTTGAAGATAAATATCTAAGTGTGCTACAACACAAATGAAAAGGAGATGCGTTAGTGCGTGTCCCCCAAAGCACAGAACCGTTAAAGAAGTTGACTGAATTAAATAGATTAAAATAATCATCTTAACCCGTCAAAGTTAAAAGATGATTATTTTTTTGGTTAAATTTCAGTAACTCTACAATCAACGCAGCGAACAAAATCGCTAGCGTTAATGCTTCATATACTGTCAAAGCTATTCCTTTCTAGGAGTATAGCTATTCACCATAGGCATCTATAAAACTTTATGAACATAACTTGTGTACAACCTATAATCCAAATTCAACCTATCCACAATTTACCCATAAATTAACCAGACAGTGTGTTTTCTTCCACAAAAAGAATGCTATACTATTAATAAGTGTTAGAATATTCTGGAATAACGACGAAAACAAATTGAGGGATACAATTTAAAAAGGGAGAGATTGGATGACGAAAAAAGCTTTACAAGTAAGATCAGAAGTACCAGAACAAATGAAATGGGATATCACAGCAATTTATAAAACACGTGCGGAATTTGATGCAGCTGTTGAAGGAACGAAAGCGGCTGTGGAGGAATTTGTGCATAAGTACGAAGGACAGCTGACTGTTGCTGAAACGATTATTGCAGCGATCAAAGAGTATGAAGAGCTGATGCAGACGCAAGTATGGTTGAATTATTACGCTTACCTGCCAGTCTCTGCAGATATCTCGGATCCTAAAAATATGGAGTTATACCGTTGGATCGGCAACCTTGGGGCTGAATGGAGTGCTCAATTGAGTTTCTTTGATGCTGAATTGGTGGAAAGTGACGCTGCCGTACTGGAACAAGTGGCTGCTGAAGCACCTCAGTATGCGATATTTATTGAAAAAGTCAAAGATCAGAAACAAATCCAACTGGCTCCAACTGTAGAAAAGGCACTGGCTCAATTGCAACCAGCGTTAAGTGCTCCTCAATCTATTTTTGAACAGATTCGCTCTTCGGATATGGACTTTGGAACCTTTACTGTAGAGGGAAAAGACTATCCATTAAGCTTTGTACTGTATGAAGATTATTATATGTATCACCCAAATACAGCGATTCGCCGAGCTGCATTTGAACAGTTTTCCACAGTCTTAGGAAAGTATCAAAACACAATGGCGGAAACGTATTATACACAACTGCAAAAAGAAAAGACTGTGGCAACGATGCGTGGTTTTGAGTCTATTTTTGATTACTTGCTCTACAATCAAAATGTGGATAAAGAGTTGTATAATCGTCAAATCGATGTCATCATGAAGGACTTGGCACCTGTGATGCAAAAATACATTACCCATGTCAAAGAAGAAAACGGCTTAGACAAGATGACGTATGCCGACATTAAAATCGACTTGGACCATGAATTTGCGCCAACCGTTACGGTGGAAGAGTCTAAAAATCTGGTGCAAAAAGCTATTTCTGTATTAGGTCAAGATTATACGAATCTGGTTATGCGGGCTTATCCTGAAAGATGGGTGGATTTTGCGCAAAACAAAGGCAAACGTTCTGGTGCCTTTTGTGCCACGGTTTACGGTGTACATCCTTACGTTTTGATGTCTTGGACGGACCAATTATCCGATGTCTATACGTTGCTCCATGAATTAGGGCATGCAGGACAAGGAATTTTATCCAGCGAGAACAATTCAATTTTATCAGCGCGTATGTCCTTGTATTTAATTGAAGCACCGTCTACGTTTAATGAATTGTTATTGACGGATTCGTTGAAAAAAGACAGTGAAGACCCTAGAATGGAACGTTTTGCTTTGACGCGTATGATCTCAAAAACGTATTTCCACAATTACATCACACATTTGCTGGAAGCAGCTTATCAACGCGAAGTGTACAAATTAATCGATGCCGGACAAGGATTCGATGCTGCTAAATTAAGCGAACTGAAACGAGCTGTTTTAGAGCAATTCTGGGGAGATGCTGTGGAAATCAATGAAGGAGCAGAATTGACTTGGATGCGCCAAATCCATTACTATATGGGTTTATATTCCTATACTTATTCAGCGGGATTGACGATCGCGACTCAAGCTTTCTTGCGTGTCAAAGAAGAAGGGCAATCGGCAGTAGCAGATTGGTTGAAATTCTTAACGCTAGGCGGCCAATTAAAACCTGTTGAAGCCGCAAAAGTAGCGGGTGTGGATATCACGACTTCTAAACCGCTGGATGACACGATCCAATACTTGAATGACAGCGTGGACCGTATCATTGCTCTAACCAAAGAAATGAACTAACTAAACTCTATATACCGAGGAGAATCACAACATTGATTGACTTAAAAAAGTTGGTTGAAGGAAAGCACCTCACTGAATTGGATTTAACAATACTAAAGTATGTCATCGAGAATATGGATACTGTTTTGACAATGGGGGTAAGAGAAATCGCCAAAGTCAATTTCACTTCGCCTGCTTCTGTGATCCGTTTGTCGAAAAAGTTAGGCTACACGGGTTTTGTGGATATGTACTATCACTTATCTCCAAAAGTGAAGCAGAGGGAAAGCGGCCAAGTAGAAGACCCTGAAGAGTTGTTCAAATTTGAACTGGCAGATGTATTCCAATACAATTCACAACAAGATATCGAAGACTTTGTTCAATACGTTTTAAACTTGAAACAAAAATACATTTTTATTTATGCGACTGGATTTTCAGCAATTGCAGGAGAATATTTGTATAAAAAGCTGCTGGTGTTAGGTAAAAAGACGATTTTTGCTTCCGGAAGCGACTCGATCGGTGTCTTTGAAAATAATTTGGACGACATTGGTGCTTTTGTAGCGATTTCCAAATCAGGTGAAACCCAGCAAGTGATCGATAAATTGTTATCTGCTGAAGGGCAACAAATTTTTAGAGTGTCATTTACAAAAAATGCTGATAACCGGGTAGCAGAATTATCGGATGTGAATTTCAAAGGTCATGACAAAAACGAGTTGGACGACCGAAATATGCTGCCCAACTCCTTTTACCCCAGTTTACTGATGGTATTCGAGTATTTGTTTAAAGTGTATTTGGACCAAGAAAATAAGTCAAAAGAAGACTAACAGCGAAACGTGTTTCCAATTCAGGAAACACGTTTTTTTACATGCCGGAACACTGGTAAAGAAAAGGGTTTCATAATAAACTAGGTTTAGAAGAAAAGAGGTAGGAGGAAAAAAGTTATGAAAGAAAAACTGATGGATGGATTACAACGGTTTTCCAAAGCTATGTTTATTCCTGTATTGATTTTGCCGATAGCTGGGATATTGATTGCTCTAGGAAATGTATTTACCAATCAGCGATTAATTGAAACCGTTCCCTTTTTAGATAACCCGATCACCACAGGGTTTGGAACGATTCTATCGGGTTCGTTGGTATCGATCTTAAGCAACTTGGGATTGGTATTCTGCGTGGGGTTAGCAGTAGGGTTGGCCAATAAAAAGAAAGCTGAAGCAGGTTTTACAGCTTTACTAGGTTACTTAGTATTTATTAATGCGATGAATAAATTCATGGAATTATCTGGTTTATTATTTGAAGGAGAATCTTTGCAAGGAACTGGGCAATCTATGGTATTAGGTGTCCAAGTCTTGGATATGGGTGTATTCCTTGGAATCTTATTAGGAATTACGACGGCTATTGTGCACAATAAATATGCCGAAAAAGAATTCAGTAATGCGTTCCAAATTTATGGAGGTTCACGTTTTGTTTTCATTGTACTGATTCCGGTAGTTGTTTTATTAGCTGTATTATTTACGTACATTTGGCCATTTTTCCAAAACGGCATCAATAGCTTGGGTACATTGATCAATCAAAGCGGTAATTTTGGAATCTTCCTATACGGGATGTTGGAAAGATTGCTGATTCCAACTGGATTGCACCACTTAGTGTATACACCATTCCTTTATTCTTCCCTTGGTGGAGTGCAAGAAGTCGGGGGACAAGTTTTTGAAGGTGCTCGGAATATTTACTTTGCCGAAATGGCAGATCCAAGTGTGTCTGTACTTTCCCAAAGCGTTATCTGGGATGCGCGTGGAATTTCTAAAATGTTTGGGTTAATCGGAGCGTGTTTAGCCATGTACCAAACAGCCAGCCCTGAGAAAAAACAACAAGCGAAAGCTATTTTGATTCCGGCAGCGGTTACTTCATTTATCGCTGGTGTTACAGAACCGATCGAGTTTTCATTCATGTTTATTGCCCCAATCTTGTTCGTAGTGCATTCCGTATTAAGTGGATTGAGCATGGTGGTCTTGAATTTATTCAACGTTCGTGCAATCGGACCAAACGGTTTTATTGACTTTATCTTATACAATATTCCTCTTGGACAAGAAAAAACGAATTGGATCATGTATATCGTAGTTGGATTGATGTTCTTTGCTATTTACTACTTTACCTTCCGTTTATTGATCACTAAATTGAATCTGAAAACCATCGGACGTGAAGATGAAGGACAAGAAACGAAATTGTATTCGAAACAAGAATTCAATGAAAACAAGCAACAAAAAGGTACATCTGGACAACCTCAAACAGGCAATACTGGTTTAGCCAGCGTCATTGTGAATGCTTTAGGAGGACCTGAAAATATCGAAACGGTCACTAACTGCTATACACGTTTGAGATTGACGTTGCAAGAACCAAGCAAGGTTAATGAAAGTATCTTGAAAAACGAAACAGGTGCCAGCGGTATTATTGTCAAGGGTCAGAATGTTCAAGTAGTATACGGTTTGCAAGTAGAATCGGTACGGAAAGCTGTAGATAAGTATTTAGGCATCACGGAAGAAGAATAAAACAAACAGAAGGAGTTTTTTAAATGAAGAAGTTTTCAATTGTTATTGCAGGTGGCGGGAGCACATTTACTCCAGGTATCGTAATGATGTTATTAGACAACATGGACCGTTTCCCTATTAGAGAGTTGAAACTCTACGATAATGATCAAGAAAGACAAGGGATATTAGGCGAAGCATTAGAAATTTTGTTAAAAGAACAAGCTCCAGAAGTGAAGTTCTCTTTTACAACTGATCCAAAAGAAGCCTTTACAGACGTAGATTTTGTGATGGCGCACATCCGTGTCGGAAAATACGCAATGCGTGAACAAGATGAAAAGATTCCTTTAAAATATGGTGTGGTTGGACAAGAAACTTGTGGACCAGGCGGAATCGCATATGGTATGCGCAGTATCACAGGGATGATGGAAATTATTGATTACATGGAAGAATATTCTCCTGATGCTTGGATGCTGAACTACTCCAACCCAGCAGCGATTGTGGCAGAAGCTTGCCGCGTTATGCGTCCAAATTCAAAAGTCTTGAACATTTGTGACATGCCAGTAGGAACGTTACGCAGAATGTCTCAAATCGTTGGAAAAACTCCAGATGAATTAGAAGTTCGCTACTTTGGATTGAACCACTTTGGTTGGTGGACTAGTGTCAAAGACAAAGCAACGGGACATGAATATTTGGACGAGATCAAAGAATATTTAGCGGAAAATGGTTACTTGACGCAAGTAGAAGTTGATACGCAGCACATGGATGAAAGCTGGCAAGCTACGCATAAAAAAGCGAAAGATCTATTAGCTATTGAACCACGCTTCTTGCCGAATACGTATTTGAAGTACTATTTCTATCCAGATTATGAAGTGGCACATTCCAATCCAGAATTTACTCGGGCCAATGAAGTAATGGCGGGCCGTGAAAAAGACGTGTTCACAGCAGCCAGAGGGATCATTGAAAAAGGAACAGCAGAAAACAGCGGCTTCCATATTGACAGCCATGCATCCTTTATCGTTGATCTAGCACGTGCTATTGCTTTCAATACACATGAACGGATGTTGTTGATCGTTGAAAATAATGGCGCTATCGCGAATTTTGATGATGACGCTATGGTAGAAGTTCCGTGTATTGTTGGAAGTGACGGTCCAGAGCCGTTGGCACAAGGAAAGATTCCTAACTTTGAAAGAGCCTTGATGCTGCAACAAGTGACGGCAGAAAAATTAGTTGTTGAAGCGTATATCGAAGGCAGTTACCAAAAACTATGGCAAGCATTGAGCCTATCTAAAATCGTACCGAACGCTGAAGTAGCTAAAAATCTCTTAGACGATTTAATTGAAGCCAATAAAGGATTTTGGCCAGAATTGAACTAATGAACAAATAATGAGATCGGCGAGAAAGTATGTGTAAAATAGTTCTCGAGAGCCAATAATTTTACTGGAAAAAAGAAAGAAGGCACTTTATCATAAATGTATGCTTTGCAGGGCAAATACATAAATGAAAGAGGCCTTCTTATGGATAAGA
>NZ_JBGQQS010000026.1:0-36673 GCF_045528365.1 Desemzia sp. FAM 23988 | reverse complement strand
ACATATGTGTGGTGACGATGGCAAGAAGGTCACACCTGTTCCCATGCCGAACACAGTAGTTAAGCTTCTTAGCGCCGAAGGTAGTGAGGGGTTTCCCCTTGTGAGACTAGGACGTTGCCGCGCATATTTAAATTATTCCGCAATAGCTCAGTTGGTAGTAGCGCGTGACTGTTAATCACGATGTCGTAGGTTCGAGTCCTACTTGCGGAGTTCTTTTTTTTTATCCAAAATTAAAGCGCATTAATCTAAATGCCGCTTTAGCTCAGTCGGTAGAGCGCTTCCATGGTAAGGAAGAGGTCGCCGGTTCGAATCCGGCAAGTGGCTTATATATAACAGCTGAAGCTGCAGTTTGATGTAGTTGGAATTCATTTTCTAATTACTAATCAAACTGCAGCTTTTTTAGGTTCATAAATAGTTATTTGATGTGATAATGACCTTGATGTGAAAGATGAAGTTACTGAAGACGGTAGAATTCATGATGATTACCACATTGAGCATTTATGAAAGCGCTTACTTTAAATGGGAAAGTGTTACGACTTTATTAAGGTGTTTTAGGAGATGATTGGTCTGCATTTAGTTTTAGAAATATACTTTTTAAAACTGTCTAGAAAGTGATCTCGTATATTTTGAGTGCGTTTTACTTTAGAGAATTCTATATTTGTTATATGATAATCATGTAAACACTTATAGGAATACAGGAAAAACAAGAAGTGAGAGGAGCACGAATAGTATGAAATTAACAAAATTGATGGACATGGGAACCGATTATGCTCAAGATGCATACGATACAGCGAAAGACTATTTACCTTCCACACACCATATGCACCATATGGCTAAACCAAGTATGAAGACCAAAGCCAAACTTGCTAAAGGGGTTACTAAGGCGATGCCTGCCAAGGTAAAACATATGGAAGTGGCTAAAATGATTGCTCTGCCTTTAGCAGGTGCACTAGTTGCCTTGTTATTTGCGCCTAAGTCTGGGAAAGAATTACGTTCGGATATTAAGGATAAATTTACCGACGTTAAAGATACTGGAATGGAAAAAGGGCAAGAATGGAAAGAAGTAGGAGTAGAAAAAGCACAGGAATGGAAAGAGGTCGGCGAAGAGAAAGCTCAGGACTTAAAAGAAAAATATTCTGACGAAATGGAAGCTCCGCATGGAAACGTTCATGGGACATCAGCAGAACCTAATGAAGATCAAACGATTCCTGCAGATAAGTTGGATGAAACTCTCAACGATTTAGATTATGATTCTGAAAAAGATCTATTAGATGAGAACCAATAAAAATAAACAAAAAGATGGAGTCAAGAAAAATTCTTGACTCCATCTTTTTGTTTATTTTACTTTAATCACGATTTTTCCTCTTGTATGACCTGTTTCACTTTGTTCATGTGCTTTACGTACCCCTTCTTCTGTAAAAGGGTAAGTTTGACTGACTATGGCTTTGATTTTTCCACTGGTAAGTAAATCAGCTAAGGTTTGCAGGCGTTCGCTTGTGGGGGTCATACTGAAAATAATTCCTATCATCCCTAATTTTTTTAATGTAGTTTCATCCGGTTCTTGTACTAAGGAAACTAAGCGCCCGCCTTTTTTTAGAACAGTGAAACTTTTTTCTTGAGTTTTGCCTCCTAAAGGGTCTAGTACGAGATCGACATCACTGACTGCTTTTTCAAAATCCTCTTTGTTGTAATCAATGAAATAGTCCACGCCTAGAGAAGTAAGGAATGCTTTGTTTTTCTCACTGGCTGTCGAAATAACGTAAGCTTTGTAATGTTTAGCAATTTGTATAGCCAATGAGCCTACTCCGCCAGCCCCTGCGTGAATCAAGACTTTTTCATTATCCCTTAATTGTCCTTTATCTATTAAAGCTTCCCAAGCGGTTTGTCCAGCTAATGGAATTGCAGCTGCTTCCACAAAAGAGAGTTTATCAGGGATTTTAATCGTTACTTCGGCGCGAGATCGGGCATATTCAGCGTAAGTTTTGGATGCATTAGCAAATACACGATCACCTGGCTTTACATTCGTGACATTTGTACCAATTTCACTTACGATACCAGCGACATCACCACCAAGCACCATAGGAAGTTTGCCGCCCATTTTACCGGAACGTCTTTTGCAATCAACGGGGTTAATGGAGAAAGCATGAACTTCAATTAATACCTGATCATCTTTGATAGAAGGCTTCTCCATTTCCATCTCTCTTAATTGATCAGCTGACCCAAATTCTTTAATCGCGATAGTTTTCATAAAAAGGTACTCCTCTCTCTGATTGGTTCTCTAGTTATGATTACTTTAACACTGCTATCTTAAGACCACAAATAATGAGGCTTTTATACTTTAAAAGAGAACGAGGAGCGGTGTATTAAAGACAGTAAAGTGATTGATTAAATTTATTATCTATAGTAAACTTATAAGTAATTAAATGTTTTGCAGGGGGACATAATCGTGTTGAGAAGGTTAAAACCTGACCCTTTGAACCTGTTAGTTAACACTAACGTAGGGAGCACAATCGTACATATGTATTCTAACGACTATATTCGTACTGAGCTCTCCAATTTTATTTGGGGAGCTTTTTCTTTTGTAAAACGCTTAATTGCGGGGGGACACAGTCGTGTTGAGAAGGTAAAACCTGACCCTTTGAACCTGTTAGTTCATACTGACGTAGGGAGCAAATAGTGAGTTTCTTATACACTTTTTTGGCTTCTGCATATTTGTAGAGCCTTTTTTTGTGCTCACGTTCTATAAAGGAGGATTGAGATCAGCCTATTTGAATAAGCTAGAGAAACCAAGGAAAGGGTGTAATAAATGTTATCAAGAGTCAAACAAACAGCTCCTTTAGTCCATTGTATCACTAATTATGTGGTGGCAAATTTTACGGCTAATGGATTACTTGCTATCGGAGCTTCTCCTATTATGGCGGATGAAGTGAATGAGGTTGCTGATGTCGTGACAGCTGCTCAAGGAGTATTGATCAATATCGGTACCGTAAATGACCGCACTATCCAAACGATGTTGGTAGCTGGAAAAAAAGCAAATGAGTTAGGAGTTCCTGTTGTACTGGATCCTGTAGGAATCGGTATTTCAAGCTATCGAAAACAAGTGGTGCAACAACTTTTAAAAAGAATGCAGGTTGATTTGATCCGCTGCAATGCAGGAGAACTAGCCGCAATTGCAGGTAAAGAATGGCATCAAAAAGGAGTGGACAGCGGCATAGGGGCGATGCCTGTTTCCAAAGTAGCGCGAGAAATTGCCTTGAAGTATCGCTGTCAAGTCATCGTCACAGGAGAAACCGATTATTTAACGGATGGTCAAGAAGAGCGATACGTGTCTGGAGGCAACGAAATTGCTACACGTATTACAGGTATGGGGTGTTTATTAAGCGCTGTTTGTACAGCTTCGCTTGCGAGTGGAAAAGAAGCCTCATTCAATCAATTAGCCACCACTCTACAAGCGTATAAACAAGCTGCTGAACAGAGTGGAAATGAAGTGGGGACATTCGCTGTACAATTTATGAATGCTCTGCAAAAGATAGCGGAGGCAGGACAATGATTGCATTAACGATTGCAGGATCAGATTCAGGCGGGGGAGCTGGGATTCAAGCAGATCTCAAAACATTTCAAGAGTTAGGGGTATTTGGGACCACAGCCATTACAGCATTAACAGATCAAAATACACTGGGTGTACATGATATTTATGAAGTACCGCCATATTTTGTGCAACAACAGATCCAAACTGTACTAGATGATTTTTCAGTAAAAGCTATCAAAACGGGGATGTTGTTTTCAGTTGAAATAATTGATGGGGTAGCTGAAATCCTAAAAAAACAAAATATACCGCTTATCGTTGATCCGGTGATGATTGCAAAAGGCGGAGCAAAGCTATTGCAAGAATCAGCAGCAAAAACTTTAATAGAAAAGCTGTTTCCCTATACCACCATTTGCACCCCAAACATCCCAGAAGCAGAAGTGCTGACAGGTATTCGTATTAAAAATACGAAAGATATAGAAAAAGCAGCACAACAACTGTTGCGAATGGGCATTCAATGTGTTGTCATCAAAGGTGGACATTTAGAAGAAGAACAGGCAATTGATAGAGTATACACTTGCGAGCAGTCTTTTCAATTGACCACCAATCGTGTGAAAACAAAAGATACACATGGGACAGGCTGTACATTTTCTGCTGCTTTAACAGCCAATATAGCGAAAGGACTATCCATGCAAGAAGCGATCGTTGAAGCGAAAAAATTTATTCAACTAGCTGTTTCTACACCGCTTTATATTGGTCACGGTCATGGGCCGACGAACCACTTTGCTTACAAATGCAACCAAGGAATATGTGAGGTAGAAGTAAATGGATAGAAGTATTTTAACTATTTATTTTGTCATGGGTACAGTGAATTGCAAAAAAGACCCATTGAAAACACTCGAAGAAGCTTTGCAGGCAGGGATAACCTGTTTTCAGTTACGCGAGAAAGGAAAAGGAGCGTTGACTGGTTCAGCCTATGTAGATTTTGCCAAAGCATGTCAAAGATTGTGTGCAATGTACCAAGTACCTTTTATTGTCAATGACGATGTTGAGCTTGCTATACAATTAAATGCTGATGGTATACACGTGGGACAAGATGATTTAGCCTTGACAGCCTTTCGGAAGAGAGTAAAAGGAAACCTTGTAGGTGTTTCAGTCCATAATGTTGAAGAAATGGAACAGGCTATAGTTAATGGAGCAGATTACGTTGGAATTGGCCCAATCTATCCAACACAGTCTAAAAAAGATGCTGCCTCCCCAGTAGGATTGAACTGCATACGTACGATACGAAAACAGTTTGGTACTTTTCCAATAGTAGGTATTGGTGGTATCACGGAAGAAAATGCAGCTGGAATTCGTGCTTCGGGAGCAGATGGGGTGTCCGTCATATCTGCTATCTGTGGCAGTGAAGACCTAAAACAGACAGTAGAAAAGTTGCAAAAAAGCAGCTGATGCAAAAATATTTTTCTTGTGCAGTAGGATTAAAAGGATGAACAAACTGGAAGCAGTAAATAAGAAATGCTAAAATGACATTGATTGAAGAAAGGGGGAAGAACAATGGAGTTTGAAAAAGGGGATAATCGCTTTTATAAAAATGACGAAAGTGGAAAAATGATTGCAGAAATTACCTATATACCTTCCGGTGAAGATAAAGTACTGGTTGATCATACATTTGTTGACCCAAGTTTAAGAGGGCAAGGCGTTGCTGAACAATTAGTAGATCGTACAGTCCAAGAAATGGAAACAGAAGGTAAAAAAATGGTTGCTGTGTGTCCGTATGTAGTAAGTTTATTTGAACGGAAATCTGATAAATATCAAGATATTATAGCGAAATAAAGATGAGCTAGGCTCTAAAATCGATCTTTTTAGTAATAGTCTAAAACGAGATCGATTTTAGAGTTTTTGTGTTAAACATTCAAAAAACAAAGCAGTAATGAATAACTATTAAAAAAAAATTAAAAAAGATGCAAAAAAGGCTTTATTCTCTTTACATTATAGAAAATATTTTATATAATTCATTTTGTGCTTATCACTCAAATGCTTATCAGGCCCGTTGGTCAAGCGGTTAAGACACTGCCCTTTCACGGCGGTAACACGGGTTCGAATCCCGTACGGGTCATCCTAACCAAGTTTAATAATTATACCGTTCGCCGGCTTAGCTCAGTTGGTAGAGCATCGCACTCGTAACGCGGGGGTCACAGGTTCAAGTCCTGCAGCCGGCATAATACGAAAGAAGATAGATATATCAAGGTTTTCATGGCTTTTGATATGTCTATTTTTTTATCCACTTTTAGTGGAAAGTGGTTTCCACCAACTTTCCACCAACCTTTTTCAAAAACCTACGTAGTTTTTGAATGATACACCAACGTCATTTGAAGCCTTTTTGTTCAAATGAGTATAAGTATTAAGGGTAGTTACAATCGTAGAGTGCCCTAATCTATTTTGGATATTTTTAATATCCATTCCGGATTCATATAACAAACTAGCATGAGTATGGCGGAACTGATGAAGAGTGATCGGTTTTAAGTCGTACTTCTTTATGAGTTCTTTTAGCCACCTAGAAGCACTGCCAGTATGGTAGTGCTTATTATCTTTGTTGTTGAAGATAAACTGCTCTTCCTCTTTAATAACTCGATTCGCTATGATGTTTTCTTGATACTGGAGCTCTTTCCACTTAGATAAAATATCTCTTGTTGTTTCGTCAATACCGATTAAGCGATTAGAAGATTGATTTTTTGTAAGACCAACCACCACATTTTTGTTTATATCCTCGGTTAAACCTTTATTAACGTTCACCATACATTCCTCTATACTAATATCTGCCCAAGTTAGAGCAAGAATCTCTTGCCTTCTCATTCCAGTAAAGGCAAGAAGCCTGAAAAAAACATGTTTTTTCAAATCATTTTCTTTTTCTAAACAGTCAAAGAATACTTTTAGGTCTTCAACCATATAAAAGCTTTTTTCCTCTTTTTTTCTTTCTTTACGAGGCAATGTGATTAACTCCATTGGATTCTTCTCAATAAGATCATGTTTCATAGCAAATTTGAATACTTTAGAAGTATAGCTAGCATAGGTAGAGAATTTAACATATTTTTTTGCCCAACTGTTTACCATTACTTGGCACATGTTCAAGCTGATTGTATTGATTCTCTTATTCCCAATAATAGGATAGACATGAACTTCTAATATTTCCTTTGTTTTACGATAGGTGCTTTCTCTTACTGTATTTACGTACTGTTCAAGCCACATGTTTCCTATTTCTTCAAAGCTTTTTTGAGTTCTGTTTATATTTTCTCCTTTTAGAACCTCACGTTGGAGTTTTAAGTAAGCATTATTAGCTTCTGGCTTGGTATGGAAACCTTGCCGAGTAGCATGTTTCTTCTTTCCAGTTAAGGGATCAGTGGCAATATACCCTTTAAACATCCACGCTTTTTTACCGTCTTTCTTTATATATTTTTCGAATTTTACCATTACAATTTTCCTTTCTCGGGTCAGCGAGAAAAAGATTTAATTGTATTTTAACTCGAGATAATCTGTAAAAAGAGCTTTACCATTTTTATTGAAAAACGATTGGGGCCAGAAAAATGTTGTTTTCTCGTAATCAAGGTACTCCATCGCAAATAAAAGTAGGTTAATCTCTATTTTGTTATTCGATGCTCCTTTCCATTGCTGATATGCTATATGATAATCTTCATAACTCGTTTCTTTCTCCTCATAAATAGGCATAGATATATACCGTATCTCTTGTTGCATTGCGCTAGTAAGAGACCCATACAAAGCATAAATAGAATCAAAAAAAATTTCCTCAAAATGTTTTCTATTGCTCACATAAATGTAACGTCCCAACAACTGATTAAAATCTAAGAGAAACTCTTCATTCATTGAATTAAATATTGGTTCAAAATCAACGGTAACTGTTGAAGAGTAAGCAGGATCGTAAGTAAAAATAGTTTTAATATCGAATGCATTTCTGATATTACCTTGATTAAATCCAAAGTAAAGCTCATTGCTGAAAATGATTTTATCGTCCGTTTGTGATTCTTTTTTTAACGTATCGCTTCCTAAATAAATAATAGTATCTCCGTAGTAATAAAGAGACTTAATAACTTCTAGTTCTCTTTCTGAGAGCATTTTAGATGTGAAATTCTCAAATGAAACCCCACAAAAGTCCGCTATAAGTTGTAACTTTGTTTTTGGTGGAATAGATTCCCCACTCTCCCAGTTCAAAGCTGCTGGTGCAGACGTATTGCCAAATATACTTCCAAATTTAGCGTAGGATAAATCTAATGCCGCTCTTAAATTTGAAATATTATTTTGTATGACTAAACTATCCATCTTACTTTATCACCTCCTATTCATAAAATACCATTAAATGAAATCATAAGCAATCAGATTCGTTCAGTAAATATAAAAACTGAATAAAAGTCTTGTCAAAAGTTTTACTTTGATGTATATTGGTCATATAAGGCGTTCAGTAATTTAAAAAACTGAACATTTATGATTAGGAAAGTTTTGAAATCCAACTGAATAGAGGTGAGGAAATGGCTACAGAGTTAAAAATTGATATTACAGCAGAGGCAAATGAATATTTAAGAGAATTGGCCAATGAACTAGTTGAAGAAGTAAAAATACAATTAGGAAGACAAAAACAGTATTTAACTCTTAATGAGGTATACGAGGAATTTAATTGCAGTCGAAATACCGTAAATAAGTGGTTTCAAGAATATGAGTTACCAAGAATTGTTATCTCAGGGAAAATTTATGTAGATATTAATGATCTTCATGATATGTTTCAAAAATTTAAAAATTAATAGGGTCAGCGAGAAAAGATTAGTAGAAAATAAAAAGAAAATCCCATACGAATGAACGCATGGGAATAGAAAAAGATTCGACGCCTTTTCTACTCCCATTTTAATTCGAATGAATCAAATTTTCAATTGAAAGGGGGATTATTGTTGAATTATATCTATTCTACTGGGAATGAGATAGTTGATTCCTTGAGAGGTATAAATATTACCGGTAACATCATCCCACAAAACTGGTATAAGACGATTACAAATGAAAAAGGTAAACCAGATTTACCTGCTATAGTTATTTTGGCTGATATTCTTTATTGGTACAGGCCCTCTATTGTAAGAAGTGAAGAGACAGGTGAAGAAGTGGGATTGAAGAAGAAATTCTCCGATAATGATTATTTACAAAGAAGCTATGGTCAGTTAGAAAAACAGTTTGGATTAAGCAAGAGATCGGCAAGAAATGCAGTTGTGCGATTAGAACAGTGCGGAGTAATTGAGAGAATTACAAGAAACTTTCTAGCTGCAAATGGTACACCGTTAAATAATGTAATGTTTCTTAAATTAAACGTTCCTAGACTACTCGAAATGACCTTTCCAGAGATTTACCCAGTAAAAGATAAAAACTCTTCTAGGGTTCAAAATTCAAATAATTTTGATATCACCAATAAAAGTGAGTCACCTAACCAAAAAGAGAGAGATACCCCACTAATAAAAGATAGGCTTCACTCCAATATTGGTGAGACGTATACAAAGAGTACTACAGAGACTAACTCAAAAATTATATCAAAGGATTCAAATTTAATTAATGGAGAATCCTATCGTGTCTATCCATCTATAAAAGAAATAAAGGAGATTATTAAACAAAATATTTCCTACGACATTTTAATGACTGATAAGAGGATAGATAGAAATGCTCTGAAAGAAATATTATCCATTATGGTTGATGTATTTAATCAGCAATCGGGTACGGTTAAAGTCAATAGTACTCCGTATGATATTGAATTGGTAAAGGAAAGGTTTTTAGAAATAAATCAATTTCATATTGAATACGTTTTGGAAAGTTTGAAGGAACTAAAGATTGAAATAAGGAATATTCGATCGTACTTAATTACTTCAATCTACAATGCCCCTATGACTATGGAATTTAATTACTCAAACAGATTTAAAGTAGAACAATACACATAAACATATTTTTTAAGGTCAAACTTTTTAATAAAATAAGAGTATTTAATCAAATGTAATAGCAAAAAACACTAAAAATAGAGCATGGAAAGAGCATGGAGGAAGGGTGAAAGAGGAAAAAAACGCATGGATAAAGCATGGAAATGTCGGAATATCGAATGGATAAAACATGGAAAAGGCTTAAAATGTGATACCACTCAAAATCTTTTAGAAACCCAATAGGCACAGCCTATTTATCGCCTAACTTAGTTAGGTGATATCGGGTTCCCTTATGCTCTTTACGAATTTAAGTTATTAAGTGAAAGGATGAAACAAATGGATATTTTAATTCGAGGAGTAGAGGCAGCTTATGTTAAAGAAATAGAAAGAAAAGCTGCGACATTAAGCAAAGAATTAGGAATAAGTTTTAGTAGAACCGAGTACTTGAAAATGTTAATACAAAATGATTGTGAGTTGCGTTTAATGGAAAAGAAAGAGAAAAAATTTAATCTGGCGGTCGATGAACTACTATCTACACTTGATAAACAAGAATCAAAATTACAAGAGTTTATTGATAGTAATAACCGCTTATTCCATTTTATGTCAAGCGGTGTTGATATAGATGATGTCAATTTGGATGAATTAGATTATTAATAAATAAATTTTAAAGTGGATATTATTTATGTAGAGAGGATGTTACGGATGAGCAACAACAATAATATAGTTAGGATTGATAATAAACGATACTCAGAAATAAAAATGTATGCTGCGTTTAAGGGGTTAAAAATTGTTAATATTGTAAACCAAGCTGTGGATGCCTACTTAAATAATTCAGAAGAATTTATTCAATTCAAACAAAAATTTTTATTATTTGAGAAAGAAAAGAATATTATTGTAGCTGCGAAAGACTATGAGAAGCTTATTGAGATTGCTGAAAAAAATAATATTAAACCTGAATAATTCATAGTTTTACTAATATTGTTTCTAAACATTGATTTAATAGTATTTAAAGCAACTTACTTCATCACCTATTAGGTGATGAAAAAAGAACCACTTTCTGATATGGTTAATTCACCACAAACAACCATAGAAAGGGGTTCTCTCAGTGGTTACCTTACAAGAAAATGCAGTGAAATTCAACAATAACTTAATCGTTTCTCATGATGGTGCTCGTTTATCAAGTGATTCTGGTTTGATTTTAATTGATGAACTAATGGATGCTTTCCAATTTACCCAGCTCTCTAAAAAGATTGTTCGATTTAACGACAGCCGTAAATATTGGACGCATACGAATCACAAGCTTTTAAAACAGTTAGTGCTGCAAATTGTAGCCGGTTATAGCACCGACTCTGCTGCAAATATTCTACAGCATGATCCGGTATTACAGACGTTATCAACTGATGAGCCGTTGGCTTCTCAATCATCCATTTCTCGATTCTATGATCGTGTAGTGGTCGAAACAATTCTGACGCTTCAAGTACTCAACCAGGATTTAATTGACAAAGCCCGTTTGGTTCGTAACCATACAAACATGATTATCGATTTAGACTCTACCCATTCGGATACCTTCGGTCATCAAGAAGAAACTGCTTACAACGCACATTATGGAACGAATGGCTACCATCCTTTAGTGGCATTTGACGGCTTGACTGGCGACTTTTTAAAAGCCAAGCTTCGATCAGGAAATCAATACACTACCAACGGGGTCAAAGAATTTCTTGAACCGTTATTGGCACATTATAACCAAACGATTCCAACCACTGATATTCTCGTTCGTGGAGACAGTGGTTTCGCGACACCGGATGTTTATGATTTATGCGACTTATACGAAAATCAGTATGTCATTCGGCTAAAGGCCAATAGGAATTTATATCGTTTAGCGGAAGAGTTTGTGTTCTATGATAATCATCATCCTTGGGATGAAAAAGAAGTCTATTATCATTCGGTTTCCTACCAAGCAGCTTATTGGTTCAAACCGCGTCGAGTGTGTATTCGTTCAACTCGAGAAGTAGGCGAACTCCTTTTTAAGCATTCCTTTATTGTCACGAATTTCTCAGAAAACATCTCAGCTAAAAGAGTGTTTGAAACCTACAATAAACGCGGTACCATGGAAAACTACATTAAAGAAGCCAAGAACAGCTTCTTCTTTGATAATACAGATAGTCCCAGATTCATTGAAAACGAGGCCCGCATGATGATTAGCCTGTTGGCGTACAATCTGGTTAACTTTTTACGCACCTTGTGTTTTGAGCCAAAATCGAAAGGACTCCAAGTGGACACAATCCGTTTCCGTCTATTCAAAGTGGCTGGAAAACTAGTCAGCACTGCAAGACAAATGTATTTAAAACTATCGATTTCTCATGTTTATCAGCGAGAGTTTTATGCCGTATTCAGGAAAATCCAAAGGATTCGGCAGTACATTTAAAGAACCTGATTTTTAAAAAGTTTAAATGGCCCAGGGAGAAGTGCGCCTAAAATTTGAGTTCAAAAAGTGAAAAGTCTCAAAATAATTAAGTAGACCGAAAAAAATAAATAATTAGGATAGAAAATGGAAAACGATAAAGAAAATATAACAGTATTGATAAAACAGCCTCTGAAATTAGAGGTATGAATTATTCAGGTATATTAAATATATCCTAAACTTTTAGGTTATATTTGAATCTTTAAGGAAATTAGGCAACAGATTCTTACAGAACTGCAACGCCACTTTTTTTTATTGAAAAAATTTGACTGAAATATTGACCTTTACGCTGCGTTATGCTGTACAATAAAAAGTGAATTTAATTGATACAAAGGAGCTGTTTAGAATGGTTGATAACAATACGATCATGAAAAACGGAAGATGCATTGAATGTGGTGCAAGAGAAACAGATGGCTTTTCCTGCTATGAAATGTTTCAATTTCCATTGATTTGGGAACACAATGACCCTGAATTGTATGACTTACACTTTTGGCTTGTCGCTAGTTATATGATTCAACACCCCTCTAACTATACAAAGAATGCATATAAACTTATGGTGGAATTATTTATTGATGCATATGATAATCAGTGGTCAACCGACTATATCCTTCGTAAAAATCGGCAGTTGGTTTCAAAAATAGATAAAATAACCAACCCTTTACCGAATATCGAAAGGAAACGCCAATATAGAAATTGGCCGATGACAATCGAAGGTATATACTTAGGCGGAGAAGAAAATGCAATAAATAATATCAAGGAATGGAGAAAGCACGTTCGAATCGATTTACAAAATAATGGTGTTTTTAAACCCTGAATAATTCATAATTTTTCTAAAAACGTTAATTAACGTTGTGATTATAGTACTTGTAATAAATTGCTTCATCACCCGTTAGGTGATGAAAAAAGAACCCCTTTCTGATATGGTTAATTCACGACAAACAACCAATAGAAAGGGGTCCTCTCAATGGTTACTTTACAAGAAACTACAGTAAAATTCAATAATAATTTATATGTCTCTCATACAGGTGGTCGTTTATCGAGTGATTCTGGTTTGGCACTGGTCGACGAATTCATGGATGCTTTTCATTTTACAGAGCATTCTAAAGACTTCGTTTCGTTTAAAGAAGACCGCCGCTACTGGCAACATGATAATCATAAAATCCTGAAACAATTACTTTTTCAGCTTATCGCTGGCTATAAAGCTGATATATCAGCAAATATCTTACAGCATGATCCAGTATTACAGACTCTTTCGACTGATGGTGTATGGGCTTCCCAGCCCTCTATCTCTCGATTTTTCGATCGATTTACTGAACAAACAATTGAAGATTTACAAACACTTAACCAAGTATTGATTGATCAAGCACGACTTATTCGTAATGATACCGATATGATAATCGATTTGGATTCTACACATTCAGATACCTTCGGTAGCCAAGAACAGACAGATTATAATGCCCATTATAGAACGAACGGTTATCATCCATTAGTCGCTTTTGATGGATTAACTGGTGACTTTTTAAAAGCTAAACTTCGTTCAGGAAACCAATATACTTCCAATGGAGTAAATACATTTCTTAAGCCACTCTTAGATCATTATCACCAAGCAATTCCTACGACAGATATCTTAGTCCGTGGAGATAGTGGTTTCGCAACACCTGAAATCTATGAATTATGTGAAGCCTCCGGTTGTGACTATGTGATTCGTTTAAAGAGCAATCGAAATTTAACTCGTCTAGCTGAAGAACTTGTCTACTACGATGATAATCATCCTTGGGATGAGAAAGAAACTTATTATCATTCTGTTTCATATCAAGCCGGCTCTTGGACTATACCTCGTCGAGTATGTATTCGTTCAACTCGAGAAGCTGGAGAGTTACTCTTTAACCATACTTTTATTATTACCAGTTTCTCGGAAAACATCATACCAAAGAGAGTTTTTGAAACGTATAATAAGCGAGGCACTATGGAAAATTACATCAAAGAAGCCAAAAACAGCTTCTATTTTGACAAGACGGATAGTCCACGGTTCATCGAAAATCACGCGCGTATGATAATCAGTGTAATAGCTTATAATATTATCAATTTTATGCGTACAATCTGTTTTGAAAAGAATTGGAAAAATCTTCAAGTAAATACCATTCGTCTTCGTTTATTCAAAGTAGCCGGAAAGCTAGTCAGCACTGCGAGACGGATCTATTTAAGACTTTCTAGTTCGCATGTTTATCAAGCAGAATTTTACGCCGTCTTGAGGCGAATCCAACGGATTCGATGTTATATTTAATAGATTTCATTTTTTAAAAAATATCCAGTGCCCAGGGATTCGTATGCCCAAAAATAAGTGTATAGCCCCTAAAAATCGAATCTCGATAAAAATGTTTTGTAAAATCCCAAAAAACATATAATTTTTAGAACCAATTCAAAATTACGACAAAAAATGTATTTTTAATCAAAAAATTTAGAAGTATGAATTATTCAGGTTAAATTAAATAATTAAAAAAAAGGTACAAGTAATAATCTTACTTGTGCCTTTTTTATTTGAGAGTTAGTAAAACTCTATCCATCTGTTGGTAGGTTCTACTTTAAGTTATAGAAAAATTTGAGTTAGTATAGATAACGTTTGTATGAGAAAAGTATAGACACAAGAAAAAAATCTTTTAGTTTGCCTCAAGTTTTTGGAGAATAGAGTCTCTAAGTATATCGTCTATTAAACTACATAAATATAGTAAAATCCAATTTGATCTACTATATTCACTGTAGTCAAAATTAAATGCAGTCATGAATTGCTCTGCGAATATTTCGATTTTTTTATTAAAGCCTTTAAAGTCACCATGTCCAATCTTATTTCTCATTTGGCGTAATAAAGTTGCTACTGGATAAGCATTTTTTTTATATTTGCTACTTAAAAAAAGAACTAATAAATTATCAATATCTGCTGTTTTTTGTTTAGAGTCTAATAATAGCATTTCTAAGAGTGTAAATGTTTTGAGATAGTGATAATTATTATACTCATTGTCTTTATATAATGCATTAATAATATAATCTAATTTATAATAATCATTCTCTATACCTAGGAATTGATCTAGTTGGTTTCCAAGGATTTTTATATGGTCTATTATCTCTTTGGTAGATAGAGGAGCTTTAAAACCAATACTAGGTTTGAAACTCAAATTAAGGAGTATAATTGATTTTTCTAAAGGGCTAGAGTTGCTAGAATAAATGTAATCTAAGTGAGGCTTATTAGGCATATTAAAGTAAAGGAAATTAATAAAATTCACAATTTTTTCTGCATAATCTCCTTCGTTTAACCTACTATCGAAGAGATTGTTTTTCCAATCAAAAAAAGGCATATCTTCGTTTTGATAATCAAATAATAGACAAATCATATTGTCAACAAGACAACTAACACACTTTTTTATAGAGCTTAAATCATACATAGAGTGAGATTCAATGTTTCTTTTAACTAGTTCTTGTAAATAAGAAAGAGAATAATCTATATCATAAGAATACCCATGATTAATAATATCTTTTTTAATATCTATTTTTTGCTGACAGATTTCCTCATATATTTTATCTTGAATAATAGATTTCCAATCCTTCGGGATATTACAAAAATACAACTTTAATTTATTTGATAATAGAGTTGTTGGGATCTTTCCATAAAAATTCAAAACAATCATCTGACAGACATCCTTTCTTATAATTGGAGAAAATAAAATGGTACGAGAATTAATGAGTGATGGAGGTCTTGATAACTTGAGTTTTCCATTTACTGCTACTCCTATTGTACATTAAGTTAATAGAGTAGTATAAAATAGAACCAGTAAGAGAAAAAGATAATACTTTGTATAATAAACATTTTATAGACAGATAGTGGAGGTAAAACAAATGATTTATCAAATGGGTTTGTATCGAGAATATTTCGAATCAATTAAAAAAGGAAAGAAAAAATCGAGGTGCGCTTAAATGACGAAAAGAGAAGACTAATAAAAGTTTGGGACACAATTGAATTTATAAAGGTTCCTGAACAAGATGAAACATTAGAAGTAAAAGTAAAAGAACTAAGGATGTATGATACATTTAAAGAAATGTACGAGGATATTCCTTTTAAAGACTTTGATTGTAAAAATTGGACAATGGCTGAAATGATAGATGGAACATATGAAATTTACACTCTTGAGCAAGAAAAAAATGGGGAACATTAGCAATTAGAATTGAATATTAAAAATAAAATATATAATTTCACAAGCTTCATGTGAGACTTCACGTATAATCACTTTATCTTCTAGAAATATTGCGTGTTCATAAATGCCATCATATTCATCAAATAAGATATCAATATAGCTTTGCAGCTGTCCAGGTTGTAGAAATAAGTATACTTTTCTTGTCAATTTTTTATGAAATAAGGAACTTGATTGATTAAATGTTGCCTTTTGACAGAAGTTAATTTCACGGTATAACGTTCTTTCATATTCTATTGTAAATTACACTGTTAATCTATAGCTATGTATTAATGTTAAAACAAGGTTGAAGGTAGTAGATAACGGAAGATACGAAAAACAATATTTTGAATGATAATACAATAAGGAATCAGTACTTAATAAATTTTTTAACAAAAGGGTGGTTTAAGGATGTTTAATATCTATTATATGAATTATGATAAAGCTTTTGAAATTGCAACTTTAACTAACAATGAAGTGATCGATTTTGAAGAAAGAGAAAATATATCAGAGAACAGAGAAAGAAAAGGGAAAAAGGGTGATGTTACCACAGATGCGAATGCTAGTGTACCTTGGTTAACTAAGTTTAAAGTGGCAGTGAATGCTGGGTTAAGTAATGAAAAAGAAATTAGCAATATACAGAGAATGCGGAGTAATGTTCAAATTATACAATCTAATTCAATCTTACTTAATGCAGTACTAGAATTAATTAATGATGAAAATTTTTCTGAAACGGAAGTTAATGAAGGAACTCTTGTAAAAATTGATAATGTTTCTTTAAAAATCAAAAATGAGGAAGATGTTCGTGCAGCAAAAATGTTGCAACCAGGTACGATTACTGACATAAAAGATTTAAATATTGAAGGGATGAGTGTTAATCCCGATATGCTTATGACATCTATGATAAGTGATTATTTTTATATTCTTACAGGAACTGGTAGCCAGGATGATTCTTATAATAAAAAGTTTATGTTAAAAATACCTTTAACAGATAAATTTCAAAGCAGTTATTCAATTGACGATTTATTAATAGGAAAAGTATCGATTGTAGGAATATATAAAGGTATTATTACTGAAAAAAATTTATCTAATACTTTTAATTTTTTTAAAACGATCGGAGAGAATAATGGAGAAGAAAAAAATGATGTAATAGAGCCATCCACATATAGACAAAAACCAAATGAAAAAGCAACATCAAATGAAATAGATGAGGAATATCTTTTCATTGACACTATTGCTGTACTACAAAACGTTATAATTTCAGAAAAGGATAAGGATAATGGCTGAATTAACTATTTTTAAGAGACCAGATTATCAGAGCTTGAAAACAAAAATTGAAGCGGATGGGAAAAAATTGATCAGTGTTGGTACGGTGATTGATATTTTTAACTATGAGAATATTAGTGAAAGGATTGGCTTATTAAATCTTAACGAAGTTGTAATAGATATTAGTGCATTGAAGAATATTGAAATAGTTGGTGGTAATTTTTTACTGGCATTTGAATATTTTGTAGAAGAATACCTAAGTGAAGCATGTTTTGCAACTGATTACGACACACAAGAGTTTAGAGAAAAAGTAAGTTATATATTTGAAAAAATTAGAGTCTATGAAAGTCCAAAAACACGTAAAGAAATAAAAGAAGAAAAAACACAAATAAGGATTAAAAAGAAAATTGTAGATTGTTCTCGAGAAGATATTGAAAAATTAGTTTTCAATTTTTCAAATAGAATAATAGGTCACGATAGATTTAAGGATGAATTATTAAGTAAATTGATTGAGTTTAAAATATTTAATTCTATGAATGAAAATAAAATTTATTCGTTTTTTATCATGGGAGAATCTGGTGTTGGGAAAACTGAAGTGGCTAAGGTTCTTCACCAGTTATTGGGCGGTGAAACACCCCTAGCTAAAATAAATTTTGGAAACTATAGTAGTCAAGATGCTTTAAATAGTCTGATTGGAAGTCCAAGAGGATATATTGGAAGTGAAACAGGGGAACTATTTGAAAGAGTTGAACAGTCAAACACGGGAATTATTTTAATCGATGAATTTGAGAAAGCAACGACTTCACTATTCAATTACTTTTTAGAGGTGCTTGAAAGTGGGATAGCGATAAACTCTCAAGGGGAAATTTTAGATTTGAACGGTTATATATTCATATTCACATCAAATATAGAGCCTAATAAGTTTGAAGAAGTATTCTCTCCAGAGTTAAGATCACGATTCAATTATATTTGTTCGTTTAGTCCGCTTTCTTACCAGGATAAAGAAAGTTATCTGTTTACACGGTTTTCAAAGTATGTAGATGAATTTAACAATGCGTATAATAAGAAGTTAAAAAAGTTAACTACTCTTGAATTAAAACAGAGAATAGATATTAATATGTATGACAATATGAGAATTTTGAATTCAGAGATTAGAAATTTATTTATTTCTTATATAAATGAAAAATATGGAGATAAAAAAGATAAAATATGGGGTTGATTTGTTCAATATAATTATTAAAAGGTCGATAAACATTAAGGAGGTAAAAATGGTTAAAGAGATTCAGGAGATTAATCTAGAACAATATGATAAATTTAGAGAGAAACTTTTACGTTTTTTCGATTTATATAAGGAATGTGAAGAGAGGTCTTTGTTATTTAGTGCTATGATAAATATTAATTTTGGAGCACAAGATATAAATCGACTTATTGATAAAATAAGTAGTAACAAAGATTACGATAGTAGTTGGTATTATGAATTAATAGTAAAAGCATATCAGATTTTAAATGCTTTTGATGAAATTCAAAATGCACTTAAGCTTGTAAAAAGCGGATACAATGATTTGTATGGGCAACCAGATGAAGCAGATGCTCTAAATAGAGAGAAAGAACGTCAGAAGATTGATTTTTTTAGGGCATTAAGAAGTTTAACAACTGCACATACTTTAAAAACAACAGATAGGACATTTAAAAAGTTTGGGATATCTAAGGGAGTGTATCTCGAGGATGTTAGTTTTAAAAGAAACATGCTGTTTAAGAAATCAGACGGAGATGTTGTATTAGAAATCCGTGTAGAAAATGAAAAAATGGAGGATGGTTTAGGGGAAATACAGTATGTAGGTATTTGGATAGAAAAAGATATTATAGAACCAGTACGAATAATTATTTCTAAACTTGAATTAGGGAATGAAAAACTGAGTAATCTTATTCAGGATAAGGAAAATGAGTTGAAAAATATAGAAATGCCTCACCAAGAAAATATCGATAAGTTATTTTTAGAAGAACTTAAGAGTGCTGTTATTGAACGTTATCCTAGAGAAATTACAAACGAAACTTATGCGAATGGAGAAATGATAGAATATTGGAGTATACAAGAAATATTTGATTTTGTAAATTGGGATGTTAAATTTAATGATGAAAGAGATTTAAAACTCAAATCTTTACAAGGCATAAAACAAAGTACCTTATATCAATATGCAAGAGATGTTCAGAATATGCAACTAGATTATAATGAAACCTTTTTTCTTTCTTACCACATAAGTACTAAGGGTATCCGTTCATATGATGTTGAAAAGATACAAAGTTATTTAAGTAGGAGTAAGAATTATCCTAATTTAAATGAAATTATTCCCTATATTAATAACTTATCAGGAGCTAGTCAGATGAATAGTGTATCCGATGAAACTTGGGCATGCTTATTATTACTAAAGCTTCAACCAGAATTAGATGACTATTTTAAAATAGAATGGGAGAATAAAACATTACAAGAAATATACTGGCAATATTTAGTGGCCTTATTTGTACGGAATAAAAATAGTTCATTGTAAGCTAATCAATTTACAGTTATCAAAAAAGTTGATATAAAATATAAACATCGTTATTATAAAAATAACAATGTTGGATTGGAGTGTGCTTTCTTTGAATGTAAACTATTTTCTAGAGACAAAAACAAATATAATCCAAAATGATAATTTGAGAGAACCTCAAATTGAAGCTTATGTTGAGGTATATGATCATTTTGTAAGTAAAAAAAAGACAAAACAACATGCTATAGTAGTTTTACCTACTGGTAGTGGGAAAACAGGTCTGATTTCAATTTTGCCATACAACATTTCAAAAGGAAGAGTTTTGGTTATTGCTCCTCAATTGACTATATTAGATACATTGGAAAAAGGGTTAGACAGTGGTAGCTCTCAGAATTTTTGGACGGATGCCGAAGTAATAAAAAATCCGAATAACTTGCCGACAGTAGTAAAGTACGAAGGAAAAGATACTAGGAAAGAGCACTTGGAACAGGCAGATATAGTTATTGCAAATATTCAAAAACTACAAAGTAGAAATGAGATGGCACTTTTAAACCAATATGATTCAGACTTCTTCGACATGATTATTATTGACGAAGCCCATCATTCAGAAGCAAAAACTTGGATTGAAAATTTACAGCACTTCTCGAAAGCAAAGGTCATAAAGCTTACAGCTACAGCTTATAGATCAGATAAAAAGGCTTTAGTTGGTGAGTTGATTTACAAATATAAATTAAGTCAAGCAATGAGTAAAGGGTATGTGAAATCCCTTGAAAAGTTCAATTATATACCTGAAAAGTTATATTTCATTATGGACGAAAATCCAGATAAACAATATACATATGAAGAAATAGTAGCTATGGGATTGAAAGATGACGATTGGATAACGAGAACGGTTGTTTTTTCAGATGAGTGTAAATCAAGTGTTGTGAAGAAAAGTCTCGAAATTTTAAAAGAGAAAAGAATAGGTACAAAAGTGCCTCATAAAATCATCGCAGCAGCAACCAATATTAAAGAAGCACAAAAAATCGCAGATATGTATACTGTAGAAGGTGTGCGAGCAATTGCTATCCATAATGAAATGAATCCTAAAGAAAAAGAATTAGCCTTTTCGGACATTGAAAATCATAGAGTTGATGTCGTTGTGAATGTGTCTATGATGGGGGAAGGATATGATCATAAATATCTTTCTGTAGCTGCTATTTTTAGAGCATTTAGAAGTCCGTTGCCTTATGAACAATTTATAGGGAGAATACTAAGAGCGATACCTAAGAACGAGGTAGAGAATGCTTCTGATAATGTAGGTAGCGTTGTAGCTCATGAGTTATTATTTTTAGATGAATTATGGGAATACTATAAGTCTCAAATTCAAGAAAGCGACTTTATAACAGAACTTACCGACTTAGAAATTCCAGATTCTCCTATCAATAATTCCGGTAATGAAAATGCTCAAATAATTGAAGTCGAATTTGGCAAAGCACTGGAGTCGGGAGAAGGTATTTTGAGCCACTCTATTTATATGGAGACAGACTATATTGCAAAAGCTCAACAAGATCAAGACGAACGAAAAGCTAAGATTATTCAATTAGCTGAACTTTTAAGTATACCTGAGAGCCAGGCATCTGATATAATAAATGAAACAGATTCTGATTCAAATGAATTAAAACGTCCAGATGTTATCTTAAAAAGGCGTAAAAAGTCGACGGATACCAATATTCGTCAAGTGATTGTCCCGGAAATATTAATGGAGGCAAAAGTTGATATTAAAGGAACTGAGTTAGTAAATTTACCTATTTTTTCTGATCGTAAATATTCTTGGATTCCCAAAAGAATAAAAGACAACGGCGGCATGCTTGCGACTTACTTCAATACATTTTTGAAAAATGAAATTGGTCGTAAACGAGAAGAGTGGAGCAATGATGATTATGAAAGAGCTGGAGAGCTGTTAGAGCAGCAGGCAGAATATCTAAAAGGTTTTTTTGAAGGAGAATAATACTATGTCTAGTTATATAGAAAAAGTCTATGAACTAACAAATCTATCTATTTTAACGCCTTCTAACTTATTAAGTAATATCAAGTTAGATAATTATAAAGAAGTTAAATACTATAAAATAGAGAATACATTGATTTGTGAAATGGTTTCTGTAGAAGAGAACGAAGAAGTACACTACCGTTATGAGTTTGATACAAAAGATAAATTGCAAAAAGCAATCATCGTTTATCAGTCGGAAGAAATGGAAATTTTTAATCGCGAAAAAGAATTGAATGAATTGTTACGTAAGAATTATGGTCAATATAAAAGAAAACTTGCATAGCATTATATATTTTTTAGAATAAATGTTTATTTGACTCAAAATTAAAATTGATTTTGAGTCTTTTTTATATCGTAGTTAATAAAAAAATGTGTGATTTTTAAGTTTATTTATATTTTTAAATATGAGGTATATGTCTTTGAATAGAAATGATACAAAGAAGAGCGGCACCAGAACTTCAAGAGATGAATAGGGTGAACCGGAAATCTGAGAGATTGATTCATAATTTGAATAATCAACTCTTATAATGTAAAAGTTATATCTTACTTTAGAGTTACTAGACTATGAAAATTAAAGCCTATTCTCGCTGACCCGTCTGAGTTAAAATTTTGCCAACTTTTCACCAACTATTTTGAAAGTTCCTTGAAGTGAACAAGTGGCAATTAAAAACAAAATCCTTTTAAATCAAACTTTTGATGTCCTTTGACTTCACTTGAAGACCTCATAAAATAGAGCATCGCACTCGTAACGCGGGGGTCACAGGTTCAAATCCTGCAGCCGGCATAACACGAAAAAAGACAGGTCTATCAAAAGTTTTAAACTTTTGATAGACCTGTCTTTTTTTTATTTGATTCTGATTAAATAATCTAAATCCAGTTCAAATGAATAGAAGATACTTGCATTTTATTGTCTCCGTTTCTAAACGAATAGACAAGTTAATTGATTAGAATGAACAAGTAGAGTAATGTTTGCTATGATGAAACCTTTAATCAGAGGCAGTAAAAAATTCAAGAGGTGATGAAAATGGTTTTCGACTACGATCTTGACTTCGATCATATAAACTTTCGCGAGCAGCCAGAATTGTATAGAGTGGGAAGAGGAGAGCAAGGTGTGCTGCTGGTAGAGCCTTACAAGAGCGAGATACTTCCGCAGTGGCGGTTTAAGACTCCCAAACTCGCTAAAGAATCGTCTGAAAAAATTTACCAGATGTACTTAGATTATAAAAAAGCTGAGGATTTTGTTGGAATGGACATGGCCAGAAAATTTCTTCAGATGGGATATACACGATCAAGGCGTTACGCAAATTATAAAGGTGGAAGGAAATACAATGAAGATGGCGAAATAAAAGAAAGAACGATTGACGAAGAAAAAGCAGAGTCAGCTGCAATATTTGAGGAGAAATGGAAAACCGTCAGAGAAGATGCGGATTATCTCCAGATGAAGAAAAAACATCAGAAAAAATATGGCTGAAAACGCAGGAATCATTCAGAAAAATAGAGAAAGAGTAGAATTTTTTAGCTTATATAAGTAAAAGGTTCAGCAAATAATTGTTTTCAGGGCCTTTTCTGTAGAATAAAAATACATTTTATGTATTAAATGTTCGATGCACACCTCTACCTAAAAAAAATTCTGTCCGTTCATTCTCTCCTAAATTTCGTTATACATTATATTTTCTTCTAAAAAACAAGCAACTGTTTGATGCAAAAGAAAGATTGGTTCCTTACTAATGAAAGCGATAACTATTAAAACACGGATATAAAAATGTGAGTTAGATTAGTTTTATTGGTTGACTTTCTCATTTAATACGGTTAAAGTAGGTTTACTTTAATAAAAGACAAGGAGTGTTACGAATGATGCAGCAAAAAAATGAATCTGTGTGCCCAACATGTAACACTCATACTGTCTTATTAATTTTATTGATTTAGCCCAGGATTCTAACTATTCAATTAGTTGAGTCCTCATTTGCGTTTTACGAGGGCTTAACGAGATTTAAGCCCTTCATTGCGAAGGGCTTTTTATTTTTTAAGAGAGGAGGAACTATACGGGTTATGTAACGCAGCTAAGAATAAAGGTGACTAACTAACTTTCGGAGGTGTCGGATGAAAAAGTATTTACTAAAACGTTTTATGATTGGATTTATTGTATTGTTCTTTATCACTTTTCTGTCTTACATGATTATCAATCTTTCACCAGGTGATCCCGCAACCTTATATGTGGGACAAGATGCAACAGAAGCACAAATCAATCAGGTTCGTGAAAGTTTAGGGTTGAATAAGCCGTTGTTGATTCGGTATGCCAATTGGGTGAAGAATCTACTTCGTGGAGATTTAGGAATATCTTTTGCGACTCGGCAGCCGGTAGCCAATATCCTTTTAGAAAGAATCGGACCAACGGTGTTGCTAATGGGAGTTTCGCTCTTAACGGCTTATCTGGTGGCGATACCTTTAGGAATCTATAGTGCCGTAAAGCAGAAGTCATGGGTCGATTACTTCATTACGGGCACCTCATTTTTAGGGATTTCTATTCCCAACTTTTTCTTAGGGTTATTTCTCATTTATGTGTTCGCCGTCCAATTAAAATGGTTGCCTACTGGGGGCATGCAAATGTTGGGATCAGATGGAGGATTTGTAGAACGAGCTCGGCACATGGTGCTGCCAGTTATCGTTATCGCCACTACGATATCGGCCAATATGATTCGTTATGTTCGCTCAAGCATGATCGATATTTTTGATGAGAATTATTTACGGACCGCTAAAGCCAAAGGATTAAAACCGCGTCAGATTATTTTTAAACACGGTATCCGAAATGCATTTGTTCCCATCATTACGATCATTGGAACCGATATCCCGATGTTGATTGGAGGGGCCATTGTCACGGAGCAAATCTTCCAGTGGCCTGGACTTGGAGCATTAACGATTTCTTCCATCCAATCACGAGACTACACTGTTTTGATGGCTATTACATTACTTTCCGCTGTTACAGTGCTGGCAGCTAATATGTTGATGGACATCTTGTATGCTTTAGCAGATCCAAGAATTCGATTCAGTAAAGATTAGTGAGGAGGAAAAGCATGGCTTCAGCAAATACAGATTTTAAACTGGTTTATCCAAATGGCGACGTATCAGGTGTTGAAAAGCAGCCTTTTGGTACACAAAAGCATGAAAGCAACAGCAAGGTCGTATTCAATCGATTTATCAAACATAAACCAGCCCTTATTGGTTCGATGGTTTTTCTGATATTGATTTTGACAGCTGTTTTTGCACCGGTAATCGCACAATATGACCCGACGTTGATTACACCAGATTTCGAAGCAAAACCCAGTATGGATTATTGGCTAGGAACGGATGAAGTTGGAAGAGATGTATTCAGCCGTCTCATTTACGGTTCTCGAATGTCCTTATTTGTCGGAATCAGCTCAGTAGCGTTGTATACCATTATTGGAACGACTTTAGGACTGATTGCCGGTTATTTTGGCGGTTGGATCGATGAGGTAGTCATGCGGACAACAGAAATTTTTCAATCTTTTCCAACATTCATGGTGATCTTAGTACTCGTCAGTATCATTGGCCCTGGAGTAGGTACGATTACGGTAGTGTTGGGTTGTCTGAACTGGACAAGTCTTTGCCGCTTAGTGCGTGGGAATGTGTTAGCGATCAAAAATAGTGAATACATCCAAGCCGCAATTTCGGTAGGGCATTCGACACCTTATATCCTATTTCGAGAGATTTTACCAAATGTGCTCTCCGGTATTTTTGTGAATGCTACATTTGGAATTGCCAGTGCGATACTGACCGAATCTTCACTCAGCTTCTTAGGGATGGGGATCCAGCCACCCATTGCAAGTTGGGGAAATATCTTATCTCAAGCTCAGTCCTTAACGGTTTTATCGAGTCAGCCTTGGTTATGGATGCCAGCTGGATTTTTGATTTTACTCGCAGTCCTCTCAATCAACTTTATTGGTGACGGCTTGCGTGATGCCTTTGACGGGACAATTACTTAAAAATGGGGGAAACAAGTATGAATCGAAAAATAGTTAGTTTTATAGCAGCTGCAGTCATATTGATACTGGCTGCCTGTGGCAACACTACTGCAGAAGAAACAAGCTCTGCTAATTCAGAAACAGACAAAGAGGCGTTGTATATCGGGGTAACAAATGGGATGGGAAATCTTAGCCCGATCAATGCGAGCAGTGTATCCACCAGATGGGTGCAGCGATTCTACTTTGATACCTTATTGGAAATGACAAATCCGTTAGAATTTGAACCTAAATTAGCAGAATCATTCGAAACTACAGACAATCAAACCTATACGATCAAACTGAATCCAGAGGCTGCATGGACAGACGGTACACCGATTACAGCAGATGATGTGGTCTTTACCTTTAATTTGTTTGCCAATCCAGAAGTCCAAACGACAGGATTGTACTTGTCTTCATTAGAAGGAGTGGATAGTTCGGGTAAATTAGAAAATGGCCATGAGATCCCAAATCTGGTTGTTGTAGATGACCAGACGGTGACCTTTAAAACAAAATCTCCTATGGATCCAAATTATGTCAAAGAAATGATCGGAACGAACATTTTCGTGCAGCCAAAACATGTCTTGGAAAGTATTCCCGTCAATGAATTGGAAGGCTCTGAAGCTTTTGCTTCCCCAACAGTCACTAGTGGTCCGTATCAATTTAAGGAATATGTCCAAGATTCTTATCTTGAACTAGCTGCTAATGACACGTATTACCGTGGTACTCCAAATATCCCGTCTATCTTCATTCGCGTGATGACCGGAACGAACTTGACCACTGAGCTGCAAACAGGTGGTGTAACGATGAATTCAAGTGGTGGAATTGGAGAGATCTCTATTTCAGACATTGAGACAGTAGAAAATGTTGAAGGACTGGCAGTTACTACACAACCAGCTTGGACCAATCAATTTATCTATTTCAATACCGACAAATTTGACCAGAATATTCGTTTGGCGATGTCATATGCCGTGAATCGAGATACGATTGTCGATAATTTGCTGCAAGGTAATGGAGAAGTCACAAATGGACCTTACACTTCCGCAAGTCCATATATGAATGAAGATTTAGCCCCAATTGCCTATGATCCAGACAAAGCAGAAGAGTACATTGCTCAATCCGATTATGACATGAACGAACCAATTGAGATCATGGTTCCAACTGGAAATAAAGTCCGCGAGCAGTCAGCTAATTTGATCGAACAAGATTTGGAAGCTGTTGGATTTATTGTGGAACAAATTACCTATGATTTCCCGACTACTCTTGAAAAAGCAAGAGCTGGAGAGTATGACCTTTATTTAGGTGGAATTGCTGTCCCCGTTGATCCAGACATGACCACTTATTTTGGTTCAGCAGGCAGCTCTAACTATCCATCTATCCAGAATGAAGAAATCGACAACCTATTGGAACAAGGAAATTCTGAAACCGACAGCACGAAACGAAAAGAAATTTACAATGAGTTGCAAGTCGTCTTACAAGAACAAGCACCGATTCTGCCGCTTTATTCCCAAAGCGACATTGTGATCCAGAATGAGTCGTTAACCGGCGGCATCAAAGAATATTGGGGCGGTTCACTGTACGACATTCAAGACTGGACACTAAACTAATCAGACAAAAGGAGCAGATAAGAATGAAACAATCACAAGTAATAGGAACGATCGAAAAAGCTAAAGAAATGGCTTCACAACGGGAAACAGAATTTTACGATTACTTGCGCATCGAATCGGTTTCCACGCAACACCGACAAATTCCTGAAACTGTTGCGTATGTAAAAGGATTGATTGAACGAACTGGTGGGGAAGTCCAGGTATTTGATGATTTAGGTGGACACCCAGTGATTTACGGATTTTTCCCCGCATCTCCCAATGGGAATAGTGAGCGTACGCTATTGTTCTACAACCATTACGATGTGCAGCCACCAGAACCTTTAGAAGAATGGTACACAGAACCTTTCGAGCCTACTGTAAAAGATGGCCTACTCTATGCACGAGGAGTTTCAGACAATAAAGCCAATTTTATGGCACGACTAAATGCTTTATCGATCTTGCACGAAACAGGTGACTTATCTTGTAATGTGAAATTTTTATTAGAAGGGGAAGAAGAGATTGGAAGCCCTCATTTGGGACCTTATATAGAAAAATACGCAGAGCTCTTTCAAGCAGATGCGTGCATTTGGGAAGCAGGTTCAAAAGATAAATACGAAAATTATGTTGTGAGTGCAGGAATGAAAGGTATCGCATACTTTGATTTAGAAGTGACTACCGCCGCCATTGATATCCATTCTTCTATGGCGGCAATTATTGACAATCCTGCTTGGCGTTTGGTCCATGCGTTGGAATCCATGAAAAATGAGCACAATGAAATTGTAGTAGAAGGTTTTTATGATGGCATATCGGCATTATCCAAACAAGATAAAGAAGCTGCAGCAGCACAACCCTTTGATCCAGCTGAAGTGAAAGAACAGTATGGAGTGACAGGGAAATTCATCACTGAAGGAACTGACATCAGTCCAACGGAAGCATTGGCTTTTTATCCTACGATGACTATTTGTGGATTTAACAGCGGGTATACGGGTCATGGCATCAAAACCGTTCTCCCTAAAACGGCCAAAGCCAAATTGGATTGTCGTTTAGTACCTGGTCAAGAACCAGAACACATTTATAATTGCATATGTCATCATTTAGAAACTCACGGTTATCAAGATATTTCTGTAACGATGATTGCAGCTGAAGGAGCACAACGCACATCAATTGATGACCCTTTTATTGCAACGGTCGTTTCAACAGCAGAGAAAATCTATGGAGCGGACAATCCGGTCTTAGTCTCGCCTAGCATGGCAGGTACAGGTCCCAGTGAGTTGTTCGAAAAATATTTGCATCTGCCGGTGGCGGGAGTTGGAGCAGGTTGGGCAAATTCAGGGGCGCATGCGCCAAATGAAAACATCCGTTTGAATGATTTTTATCAGAATATTGCGCATATGGTGGAATTGATGAAAGAATTCGGTGCCGCGTAAAAACTTGAGAAAAGAGGTGGAGCGATGCGAAAGAAATTATTGGAAGTGAGAAATTTGGAAATCTCTTTCCAGACAGCTGCTGGAGAGATGCACGCTGTCAGAGGAGTGAATTTCGATTTATACGATGGAGAAACATTAGCAATCGTTGGAGAATCCGGATCGGGGAAATCCGTTTCTACTCAGGCTATTCTAGGGTTGTTGGGAAAAAAAACAACGATGATCAAAAGCGGTGAGATTCTGTATCGAGGGCAAGACTTGTTAAAGTTGAGTGATACAGAGATGCAACAAGTTCGCGGAAAAGAAATTGCGACCATTTTTCAAGATCCGATGACTTCATTGAATCCTACCATGTCAGTGGGTAAACAAATTGCAGAGTCGATCATCCAACATCAGAACAGCAGTTCTGTTGAAGCTTTGGAACAAGCAAAAGAACTGTTGGAAATGGTAGGCATCAAAGACGCCGAAAAGCGTGTGCATCATTACCCACATCAATTTTCAGGTGGAATGAGACAGCGGGTGATGATTGCCATTGCTTTAGCCTGCAAGCCTAAGATTCTGATCGCTGATGAACCTACTACTGCATTGGATGTAACTATTCAGGCTCAAATTTTAGAATTGATGAATGAACTGAAAGATAAAGTCAACACGTCGATTATTTTTATCACGCATGACTTAGGTGTTGTAGCAAATATGGCAGACCGGGTAGCAGTAATGTATGCCGGTAAGATAGTGGAATGGGGACAAGTAGATGAAATTTTTTACAATTCTCAGCACCCCTATACATGGGGATTATTAGCTTCCATGCCAACCTTGAAAAATGTGAGTAATGACTTGTATTCGATTCCTGGAACGCCTCCCAATATGCTTCATCCTCCAATCGGGGATGCTTTTGCCCAAAGGAATGCGTACGCTTTGGAAATTGATTTTTACCAGGAACCGCAAGTGTTTGCTGTATCCAAGACTCATCATGCAGCGACTTGGTTACTGCATCCCGATGCTCCCAAAGTATCTCCACCAGCAGAAATTATTTGGCGTCGAGAAATAGTTGAGAACAATTACGAGAGGAGGGCACATGGATGACAAAGGAGAAAACAAAAAAAATACTCGACATTAAGCATCTGAATCAATTTTTTAATGCATGCAAGCCCTCTGAAGTTCGAGCAGTTAATGACTTGTCTTTCTATATTTATGAAGGCGAAACATTCGGTCTAGTCGGTGAATCGGGATCTGGTAAATCAACGACAGGAAAATTGATTTCCAGGCTACAAGATGCCACATCAGGAAACATTCATTTTGAGGGACATCCCATAGATTCTTTGAAAAAGAAAAACGAGTTAAAACAATTTCGCAAAAATGTGCAAATGATCTTTCAAGACCCGTACGCTTCTTTGAACCCTCGAAAAACAGTGATGGAAATCATAGGTGGTAGTTTGAAGGTGCATGGGTTAGTCAAAAATGAACAAGAAAAAAGAGAAAAAGTCTATGAATTGTTGGAATTGGTCGGACTTAGCCCAGAATATGCTACTCGTTACCCTAGAGAATTTTCGGGAGGACAATGTCAACGCGTCGGTATTGCACGTGCACTAGCTGTTGACCCCACATTTATTATTGCGGATGAGGCCATTTCAGCCTTAGATGTATCAATCCAAGCGCAGATCGTCAATCTATTGAAGAAATTAAAAAAAGAAAAAAAGTTAACGTACCTATTTATTGCTCATGACTTGTCCATGGTGAAATATATTAGTGATCGTATCGGAGTAATGAATGATGGGCGCTTATTGGAAGTAGCTCCAGCTGATGAGTTGTATAGTATTCCATTACACCCGTATACTGAATCACTTTTGTCAGCTGTTCCGGTACCGGATCCAATTCAAGAACGCAGTAGTACTAGAATAGGGTACCAGAAGGCGTTCCACCAATATAAAGACGATACGGATGCCGGCTTATACGAAATTGCTCCTGAGCATTTTGTTTATTGCAAAAGAAGCGAAATCTCTTTTCTCAAGGAAAAATATAAACAAGCGAATCGAAGAAAAGTAGTCATCTAACTTATTAAGAATAGAAAGTGGGAATTTTATGGAACAGTCAGTTGATACAGCTAAAACAAGCTACGCTATTTGGGAGAAAGAATTGGAAACCAATTATCCGGAGACAGTGGCTGTAAGACGCCATTTACACCAATATCCAGAGCCATCTTTTGAAGAAAAAGAAACGGCAGCTTATATTGTGGAGCAATTAAAATCCTTTGGAATTACGGATATTCAAGAAGGTGTAGGGAATGGGTATGGAATCGTAGCTAAAATTGAAGGCGCCAATCCAGGGCCAACGATTGCTTTTCGGGCTGATTTTGATGCGTTACGCATTCAAGAAGAAAATACAGTGGACTACAAATCACAAAATCCAGGAATCATGCATGCTTGTGGACATGATTCACATACGGCTACCTTATTGAGTGTTGCAAAAGTGCTGGTTAATCACACCGAAGAATTAAATGGAAATGTCGTGTTAATCCATCAAAATGCAGAAGAAGTTCTTCCAGGCGGAGCTAAGAGTATGGTTGAAGCGGGTGCTTTGGAAGGGGTAGATTATGTCTTTGGCCAACATGTGCAATCATTACTTGATGCTGGGAAAATTGGCTACATGAATGGCTATGCCATGGCAGCGGCAGACTTCTTTAATATTCAAATTCAAGGAAAAGGTGGTCATGGAGCTCATCCGCAAGATACGGTAGACTCAGTGATCATTGCTGTGAAAATCGTTGAAGCTTTACAAACGCTCGTGAGTCGTGCCATTAATCCACTTCATCCTGCTGTCGTAACGGTGTCAACGGTACTTGCGGGAGGAGAAGCCAATAATATTATTGCCGATTCAGCTATGATTAGAGGGACTGTTCGTACTTATCAGGATGAAGCGAGAGATACCATTCAACAGGAAATGGGGCTCATGGCCAAGAATATTGCCGAAATGTACCATGGAACTAGTGAACTGACGTATACAAGAGGATATGATGCAGTCTACAATCATCCTAAGGAAACGGCCAGATTCGTGAGTATTATGAAAGAAAAATTTGGCGAGACTGAAGTGGTTGAGCGCGAAGCATCCATGGGAGGCGAAGACTTTGGCTACTTTTCAAAAGTCAGACCGGGAACCTTTTTCAATGTTGGAGGAGGTAATCCTGAAGTAGAAGCTACTTATCCGCATCATCACAAGCGTTTCAATATTGATGAAGTGGCGATGCTTCGAGCAGGAAAAGCCTTCTTAGCCATTGCGGAGGATTATTTGGTGAACGGCTCAACTGATTGAGAGAGTAAATAGAATAACGACTTGGTTTTGTGTGTCTAAACCTAGGTAAACAGCCTATAAAAAGACTTAAAACCTATAAATCGATTATTTTTCATAAAAATCGTAAGTTCGATCTTCAAAAGCAATAAAATCTATATTGTCTCTTTCAAAAGAACGAGAACCTATAACAATAGATTTGTCTAAATCGTTTATGAGATATCGTCTATCAGTTGAAACGACTTGATTGTATCTGATTTGGAGATAGAAAAAATAATGTCTGGTTGTTCATTGTGCTTTACTGTAACTGACCATAAATAGTCTTGAGTAAATTCGTTATATTCCGGAAAATCGACTTAAGGTAGAATGTCTTCTTTTTTTATCTTCATATTGTTTAATCAGACAAAAAATATTTTAATACATGAAGTCATGCATTGTAAAACCAGAGCCCTAACACTTTTTATTATAGTGTTAGGGCTCTGGTTTAGTGAATTCATACGATTTTCAGCGATTTTATAGACGGTTTCTTTATCTCTTTTTCCAATAACAACAACTTGGATTACTTCAAGTTTACCTTGTACTTCTCTAAAAATAACACGAAGTTCCATTTTTTTATTTTTCAGTTTATTCCATTGATCTAAAGAGCCATGCAACGAATAATCTGTAATTAAGCAAGAAAGTTAATTAATCGCACTTTCTATTATTTATTAATCACCAAACGACGTGTATAAACGGCTTGTCCTGAATGCATAACGGCATCGTCAATAATAGAAACAAGTCGAGCTTGATGAGTTACTGGTGGGGACCAATTTTCATCAACAATTTTATCTAAAGTGTCTTCATTTAAATTATCTAGATAATCCTTTGCTAATTTGATACTGACATCTAAATAATCACTTAAGAGATTTTTGTCAGAAACGGTGACTTGTTCAGCTTCCTCTAATGTATGTTTGTATTCGGGCGTATCATCTGGGAGTGGCAAATCAAAATGTTTATTCCACCCATTACTTGTGTACATTGCTTCTTCGCCTTTTAGATCAGAAATCTGCATATCAAGTTCACGAGCAGTATGCCAAAAGAGCCAAGTTACTGATTTAAGTAAAGGATGTGGCATTTTATTGGCCTCTTCTACCGTCATTTTGTCCAAAGTTTCTTCAAAACGTTCTTGAACACGATCTAATAGTTCCACTTGTATAGTTGTCATCTCTATCACTCCTTGAAGTGATTTTACCACCAACCAAAAGATTTGTTAATTAAAATGCGAGAAAGCAAAAAGTGAATTTTTCTCTATTATCAAATAATCTAAAGGGCAAAAGCAGTTCTCAATTGAAGTGTTCCTCACTTCTTTATGTAAAGTTAATTTAGTTGAGATTTTAGGGCAACGTTTTAACATGCTGTCTAATTTTTTATAGTCTTTTTCTGCATCTTTCCAAAAAAACATCTTTGCCATTAATCAAATAGATCCTTAGCGGATAAAGCAGCAAATGGGTTACACTCTTGATTTGATTCGATCACTTCAGTAGCTGAAATGAGTTCGCCTGATTCGGATGTTACTCGATTATTTAATTGACTATAAAATAGTTTGTTTTCCAGTTCGTTGTAATCTTTCACTAATTTTTCATACACGGCATCACTGAGAATAACAGCTTCAGGTTTATTATGGTTAAAAATAAAGATTGGTTCTCCTGTTTTACTTGTGTCTTTTATAATTTTTGAAAAGTCTTTTTTAGCTTCTGTGATCGATTTTGTTTTTACATCTAACATTTTCAACATACGAAGCACCTCACTTTTTTAATTGTGCAAATTATCGCAACCCAAAAAAGACCTTAATTAAAGTCTTAATAAAGGTCTTTTTTTATATTTTTCAATACATGAAAATGCTTATAATAGTGTATTGGAATTAAGGTAGATTGACAAAAGAGTGATCAAATAGGTATACTTCATTCAAATAATCGTTTGAATGTGAGGTGAGATGAATGGAAAACGTTTGCCAAGTGACTATCGTACATAAAGAAAAAGTAACTGTAATAAAAAATAAATTGGATCAAAAAGATTTTTCAAATTTACTTGTGTTAGGTAAATGTTTCAGCGATTCTTCTAGAATTAAAATTTTCTATGCTTTAGAAACCTATAAGGAAATGTGTGTCTGTGATTTAGCAGAAATACTTACTGCTAGCGTTGCTACAACGTCACACCATTTACGTTTTTTAAAAAAACATGGGATGGCAAAATCACGTCAAGAAGGAAAAGTAGTTTATTACTCTTTAGCGAATGAAGACATTCTTTCCGCTATTCGTGTTTTTTTAAAGTTATCAGAAAATCTATCTATGAAATCTTAGTTTGGAGGAAGTTATTTTGTTACAAAGTATTTTTTCAGCTATCGCTGTTTACATTTCTACCAGCATTGATTATTTGTTTATCTTGCTTATTATCTTTTCCCAAAGTCACACACAAAAAGGTATTCGTCACATTTTTTGGGGTCAATATCTTGGAACAGGCATTTTGGTAGCTGTAAGTTTGTTTGCTGCATATGTGCTGAATTTCATTCCGCAAGATTGGATTATTGGGCTTCTTGGTCTAATTCCAATTTTCTTAGGAATCAGAGTGGCCTTGGTCGGCGAAGAAGAGGAGGAAGAAGAGGAAGTCGTTGAAAAGCTTGAATCAAGAGGAACGAACCGCTTATTTTGGACAGTTTCCTTAATAACAATTGCTTCTGGTGGCGATAATTTAGGGATTTATATTCCGTACTTTACCTCGTTAGCTGTTTCAGAAATTATCATTGCTTTAATTGTATTTGCCATCTCAGTTGCGGTTCTTTGCTCTATCAGTTACAAATTAGCCAAGATTTCTTTTGTTTCCGAAACCTTAGAAAAATATGAACGAATCATTGTTCCTATTGTATTTATTGGTTTAGGGATTTATATATTGATCGAAAATGGTACAATTCAAACTTTATTAAGTTTATTTAATTAATAAACAGTTTGATTGTTAGTACAAAAAAAGACAACGAGTTTTAATCGTTGTCTTTTTTTGTATTAACCTATTGGCGCATTATCCAAATAGTATAATGAGATACATGAAATTACATAAAGTCATGTATCCAAAAAATTGATTTGATAAGGTTCTTTTGTAAAAAAAATAGACCCACTTTCGTTTGTTTTGATAGAAATATAGAAAAATACTCTCCCACTACTGAACAAAATAGTTCATAGTTTTGTTCAGTAGTGGGAGTGTATTTTTCTGAGAGACCTTTTGTCCCAGCATCTTTTTGACGTTCATTCAGATATTCTCGTTCATTTGTCTTATTAAATATACATATAACTCTTTTCTTAAACCGAATGAAAGATCTTTAGACGATTCTTCAGCATGAAAGTAACCTGTCTTTTCGTATACATTTGGTAATTCTTTATCAGTCATTGATATTAATTGTTCCCAATATGTCTTACAATAAATTACTTTAGGATGGGTAGAAGGAAATTGTTCTTTATAGGCTTCTTCTAAAGTAGTTATAAATTTAGACCATTCAGAATAATGTTCTTTCCAACTATCTTTTTCTGTTACTAAAGCTCGCATTGAATTAAATTCTTGAATCGTAAAATGAGACTGTGCATTGGTACGATAAAAGGTAAGTAATTCTGCAAGTAGAGTAGAGTCAATAGCGGTATATTCTGCTAATGTCTTTTCAAAATTTAACAGTTTATCTAGTTTCTTTTGTTGCGAAGAGATTTCCTTTTCTAATAAAGCACGTTGTACATATACGTACTCTGAAAGATAAATTGTATCTTTCAGAATAATTGTTTTAATTTCATCTAATGAATATCCTAATTCTTTTAAACCTAAAATAATATAGAGTTGCTCTAAGTTATTGATATCATAAATACGATGATTGGATTCTGTAATATTGTACGGTTTTAAAAGTCCTATTTCATCGTAATAATGGAGTGTGCGTATTGAAGCTCCAGTCATTTCTGATAATTCTCCAATTCTAAATGTTTCTTTCATGAGTTATACTGCCCCTTCCTAGTAATAACGATAATTCCTCTGGAGTATAGTGATATTTTTTCCCACAACTTGTACAAACCATTTCTTCTGAACGCCTATTTTCAATTGACTCTATTAAGTCAGTGTGTGACCAAGACAATAAAAGTTGTCCATACATTTCTTTTGTACAATAACATTCTGTAGTGAAAAAGAAATTTGTAAGGAATAGCCAATCTGCTTCAAACTGTTGCCAATGACCTTCTGAGTGAGAGGATTTTAGATTACTTATAATCTTTTCAACTTCTCCAACGTCTGCACCAGGTAATGCTTGAACCATATATCCTATCCAATGTCCTTTAAAAGAATGAGTGTAAAACGCAGTATCAATCTGTTCGCTTTG
>NZ_JBGQQS010000025.1:0-42167 GCF_045528365.1 Desemzia sp. FAM 23988 | reverse complement strand
TCCATAAGTTGGGTCCTTTTTATTGGTCTTGGATAAGTCATCCAAGTTCAGTATAAAGGACTTTTTTGCATATTGGAATAGGATACATAACATTGTGAAACATATTATGTTTCATGCAACACTAGTGATGAAAAGACTAAAAAAACTGGATTTGAAGTTTTTTTTATTAAAGCAAAAAGTAAGCGGTTCCTTTGTGGTTGTTGAAACGATTTTAAAGACTGAATTAGGGGAGTTAATAAAATGTCAGATAATATTAAGAAAAGTAAATTTTTAAACGCACTTATTTCATTTGGAATGTGGATTTACAATTTTTTTATTTTGCAATTATTTTGGGTTCTACATAGTTTAAAAGGATTTATTGTATTTGGAGTTTTTCCTGCGAGCGCTTCTGTTACAAGAGTGATGTATAGATGGTTTGATGAAAAAGGGGAAAGTTTTTCTATAAAAGAAGAATTTAGTCAAGCATACAAAGCATACTTCAAACGTTCAAACCAAATTGGGTACATGATGCTCCTGGCATTTGCAATTTTATACATTGATTTAAGAGTATCGAATGTGTTTATTCAATCTATCATTTTACATACGCTGATATTGTTTCTTGGGTTCCTTGTTCTTTGTGTTGGTATATACACGTACACGATTATGATTCGATACAACTTCTCTTTGAAAAACACCCTTAAACAATCTTTTTTTATCGCTCTTTCCGTTCCATTATTTACTCTTTCAGCTGTAGTAGGGTTAGTTATTGTTAGTGCCCTGATGAGAAATTATCTTTTTCTGCTATTCTTTTTTGGAATACCATTATTTTTTCTGCCTATAGTATGGTTCACCTATACTGGAGCAATAAAAGCAGAAGAAAAGAGAAAGGAACTACAGGATTAATGCCAGACCGTTTGTTGTAAGAAAGGGGGATAAAATTTAGCAATGAGAAAAATTCCAAACTCTGATCTGTTTAAAAGTTATTTTGGTTCTTATTTACTTGTTTTTTCTATTCCTTTTATCATTTCTTTAATTGCAGTGAATATAATTTATGTCAGAAGTATCCGTGAAGAATTAACCTCAGCGAATCAGACTTCTTTAGAACAAGCAAGTTTACAGTTAGATGAACAAATTATGGAAATGGATTCAGTCGGGAATCAAATCAATTATACTCGTGATTTTGTTCCGCATTCGTTAAGTAAAAAGGAAGAATATAGGGAATATGTAGAACGCTTAAGGATGTATGATAACTCAATCCGTTCTACAAAAGGCATTTATATTATTATTAATGATCATCCAACTGTTTTTTCATCTAAAGGTACTATGTCGCTAGAGGCATTAATGAATAATACAAGTGATTTTAATATTACTGAAAAAGATCGGTTAATGGAAGAAATTATGCATCCTACAGAGAATGCATCTGTTTATACATTGGATAGGTTCTCAGGTAGTAATCTCTCTAACAATAAAATTGTCTATTATACTATGCCGCTTGAAGGAACATCTCCTGAATATGAATATGGCGTTATTCTTTTCGTAATGAATATGGATCCCTTAAAAGCAAATCTTAAAGCAATGGGTAATGAGGATGAAAGGATTTCGTTTGTAGCGGATAAAAAAGGAAGCTTGCTTTTTTCAAATGGAGAAATCTCTAAAGTGTCCCAATCAGACATCTTAAACAAAATGCCAGTCATCATGAATAATGAAACAATTCAAATCAATCAGAAAAATTTTACATTAAATAGTCACTCTAATTCAATCACAAGTTGGACAATCGTTTCTTTGATTGAAACAGTTCGTTTTTATCGCCCACTATATCGAGTATTATTTATTTTCATAGCAGCGGCAGTATTGCTTAGTCTTGTAGGCATGGGTGTTTCTTTTTACTTTGCTACAAAAAATTATCGGCCAATTAAGCGGTTAACGAGTACATTTTCATCAGAAGAAGATAAAATAAGTGATGAGTGGATGTTTATACAAACAAATGTAAAGCGCACTCGATCAGAATATAATTTGTTAAATCGTTTGATGAATGAGCAGGCTCCAATTGTACGAAATTCTGCATTATTGAACTTAATTGAAGGAAAGTACCTCCAAGACGACAAGTTTATAAATGGTTTGAAAGATATAGGAATAAATTTTCCATTTCCTTTATTTGCTATTTTAATTTTAGAACTTGGAGAAAAATCTGTGGAAACTAAAAATATTATCAATATAGAAAAAATTGTACAAAAATTAATTAAGACTGAAGAAAATCTAGATTGCTATATTGTTGAAGCAACTGTTCCACATTTTAAAAATAATCAGATTTTTGTCATCTTAAATATGGAAGAGGATAATAAAGCCCATTGGAATAAAACCATTTCATTTATTAAAGAAAAAATTGAGAGTGAAGATTTGCCAAAAAATGAAGCGTGGAAGTTTGCAGTCGGGAATGCCTACGAATCAGTAACTAAAATTAAAAATTCGTATATTGAAGCTAGTTCTACATTGGAACAATTGAATTCCTCTTCTTCTAAGACATCATCTATCATGTTTTTCAAAGAAGTGTCGCAAAAGAACGGTATAACGAATCCGACAGACATGATTCATTATCCAAATGAAGAAATGTTGGTTCTGATGCAAAGCATGAAGCAAGGGAATAAAGAAACTGCATTAGAAACAGTGGAGTCTTTATTTTATAAAATTGAACAATATGCTTATCAAGCAATTGCCACACAGGCAGTAGTCGCTGATGTATTTAATACTGTGTTTAAATTAGCTATTGATTTGGAAATAGACGATTACTATAAACAAGCTCTACAGTTATCTAATTTTTCCAATACGAAAGAAACAAAAGAAGTGTTAAACAGCATTGTCATTTCTATTTGTAATAACATAAATGAAAGACAAAAAACGGAAAGTATAAAAGCAGAACAAAGAGTTGTTCAATTTATTTACCAAAATTATGATTCCCCTGATATTTCATTGGAAAGAATTGCTTCCGAGAATAATATTTCTATTTCATATGCCAGTAAACTAATTAAGGAAGAAACAGGAAAGTCTTTTTCAAATACTATACAAGTATTGCGTATGGGACGCTTTAAAGAGTTGCTGTTGACAACGAAAGAACCGATACAAGAATTGGTTAAAAAGATTGGATATTATGATGTATCTAATTTCACCAGGAAATTTCGGAAAGAAAATGGAATAACACCTGGAGAGTATAGAAAAAGATATCGAGAAAGCAATTAAAAAACAAAAAAGATATGAATGGGTAAACTATTCGTATTTTTTTTGTGTAGATGTGTAGAAAAATTACACATTCTATAATGCACAATCATTGATTTGATAATGTTTTTAACAAAAAAGCGTAAAAAACAACACATTGTAAATAATGCCTGATCTACATATAATGAAAGTGCTTACATTAGGGGTGGCCAACCACAAGCAACTAGGAGAAAGATGATTCTATTTTTACTCCTAAGAATAATATAGAAGAAGGAGGAATCAAATTTGTATGGAGAAACAAGCTAAGAAAATAGCGAGTATCCCAAATACTACAATTAGAAAGGGAAGCCTAGAAAAGACAAGGATAAAATCAAGTTGGAAAGATAAAACAAAAAAAATCCTCTCTAGCTGGCAACTATATGTATTGATATTACCTGCCTTTCTTTACTTTTTAGTTTTCCATTATGGACCTATGTATGGTGTTCAAATAGCCTTTAAAGACTATATGCCATCATTAGGAATTTGGGATAGCCCTTGGGTAGGACTTGCACACTTTGAAAAGTTCTTTGATTCTTATTACTTCTTGGATCTATTAAAGAATACATTGGGGATTAGTATTTATTCCTTAGTAGTTGGTTTTCCAATACCAATTATGTTAGCACTAGCCTTAAATGAAGTGAAAGATGGCGCATTTAAGAAAATGGTTCAAACAGTTACTTATGCTCCTCATTTTATTTCAACAGTCGTTATCGTTGGGATGATTATTGCTTTCTTATCGCCAACAAATGGGATTATTAATCACGGTTTGGAAGCATTTGGTTTTGAGGCAAAAGCATTTATGGAAGATCCTTCTTGGTTTAAATCAATTTATGTTCTTTCAGGAGTTTGGCAGAGCACAGGATGGAGCTCAGTCATTTATATGGCAGCTTTATCAGGGGTAGACCCGCAATTGCACGAAGCGGCTACAATCGATGGAGCATCAAGGTTACAGAGAATGTGGTACATCAATTTACCAGTTCTTATTCCTACCATGGTTATTTTACTCATTATGAATTTTGGAAGTATTATGTCTGTAGGACATGAAAAAATATTATTGATGCAAAATCCATTGAACATGCCGTCTTCTAACGTAATTTCTACATTCACTTACCAGCAAGGGTTATTGGATGCTCAATATAGTTATGCGGCAGCGATTGGTTTATTTAATTCAGTGATCAATGCGGCACTATTGATTGTAGTGAATAAGGTATCTCGTAAAGTAAGCGATGTATCCTTATGGTAATAAGGAAGGGGAGTGAGGAAAATGAAAAGTGCTGCAGTTATAAAAAATTCTACCATTAAAGAATCTAAAACAGATCGAATGTTTCTTACCGTTGTGTACCTATTGCTATTGATCGCGCTATTAATAGTAGTCTATCCTTTGGTTTATATCTTAAGTGCTTCAATCAGTGACCCATCTGTTGTAAACTCGGGAGAAATGTGGCTGTTTCCAAAAGAAATTACATTCAAAGGGTATCAAACGATATTGCAAAATGAAGCTATTTGGAGAGGATACCTCAATACTATTGTTTACACCGTGGTTGGAACATTAATAAATCTTGCGGTGACTATTCCGGCGGGGTATGTTTTGTCGCGTAAGGATTTTCCTCTCAAGGGCTTTTTTACAAAAATGATGATTATCACGATGTTTGTTTCTGGAGGGTTAATTCCAAGTTATATTTTAATAAATGATTTAGGATTGTCAAATACGATGTGGGCTTTGATTTTACCAGGAGCGGCGTCTGTTTATAACATAGTGATTACTCGAACGTTTTTCCAATCTACTATTCCTGATGAGCTAACGGAAGCAGGCCTTATGGATGGGGCTTCAAATTTCAAACTATTTACTGCAGTAGTTTTACCATTGTCTAAGCCAATACTAGCTGTAATGGCTTTGTTTTATGGAGTTGGTCATTGGAACCAGTATTTCCAAGCATTGATTTATATTGATGATCGAAATAAGTATCCATTGCAAATGGTTTTGAGAGAAATTCTTGTGTTACAGGATTTATCTTCAAATCCAACTACTATGATGACAGAAGAGACTGCAATGTACTTAAATGAACAACAAAACTTAAGCGCTATCATAAAGTATGGTGTTATGATTGTTGCTACACTGCCTATTATTATTGTGTATCCATTTTTACAAAAATATTTTGTAAAAGGTGTAATGATAGGTTCTATTAAAGGGTAATAAAAAATAAAAATTAGGAGTGAATATTCAAATGAAGAAAAATAAACGATTTTTAGCAACGGGACTCTTATTCTCCACTTCATTATTATTAGCAGCATGTGGAGGTAGTTCAGCTAGCGAAGGTAATTCCGATGAAAATACACAATCAGATACTCAAGAAGTTGCAAAAGAAGGTTTCCCATTTGTTGAAGAACCTATCAATATGACGCTGATGGCTCCTGGAACTGGTATGGCAGAATGGGAAGACATGCCGACGATGATAGAATATGAAAAAATGACAAATATTGATCTGGACTATACCACACCACCATTGAGTGATTTTAGCACAAAATTCAACTTAGCTTTTGCTAGTGGAGACGTACCGCATATGCTTTTTGGACCAGGGACAGATGTTCTAACACCAGCTTTAGAAGTAGACTATGGTAAACAAGGTTTGCTATTGCCGTTAAATGACTTAATTGACGAATATGCACCAAACTTGAAAGCAGCTATGGAAGAAAATCCAGAAATTAAGCAATCTATCACAACAACTGATGGAAATATTTATAGTTTGCCACGAATTAATGGAGGAGCAAGCTCAACTTGGATAAGAGGGCCTGTTTGGATTAATGGAGACTGGATGGATGCTTTAGAAATTGAAGAGGCACCTAAAACGATTGATGAGTTATATGACATGCTTGTTAGATTTAAGACGGAAGACCCAAATGGCAATGGTAAAGCAGACGAAATTCCTTTTACAGATGTAAAAATGGATAGTACTCGTCCATGGTTGCTTTCAGCATTTGGAATTAAAGAATGGGGAATTGAAGAAAATGATGGTGTTGTCCGTTACGCTCCAACAACAGAGAATTATCGTGGCTATTTAGAATTCATGAACAAATTATATTCAGAAGGATTACTAGACCAAGAAGTATTCTCTCAAGCAGATGAACAGAAAAAAGCTAAAGGAGAGAACAATCAGTTAGGAATGTTTCCAGATTGGTTCTCATTCTTTACAACTGGTCAAACAGAAGAAGAAGCTGTTAATAACCCAATGATGGGTCCAATGACAAGTGAGTATTCTGAAGAATTAATATTCCCGATGAGTACAGGAATTCAAAGAGGTACGTTTGCGATTACAAAAGATAATCCAAACCCTGCTGCATCTATGAGATGGGTAGATCACTTCTACTCCCAAGAAGGATATGATTTCTTGAACAGAGGACCTGAAGGTTATTTATGGGATTGGGCAGATGAAGAAGGCGGAGCAAGAGAATACAATGAAGATTTAGAAGCCAGTGACAGAGAAGAATACCGAGGACAAATTACTCCAGATTACGGAATTACTACACCAGGAAATTCAGATTTTGAATTAGAGCCAATCGGTGATAGTGAAAAATCAAAATTTGAAACGTTTATAGAATCAGAAACGGAAGAGAAAATTAATCAACATGGAGAAGTTGCATTCCCGCTTGTATATTTAACTTCAGAAGAACAAGATACAGTAAGCGGAATCGAAGTCGACCTTCAAACATATATCCGTAACTCTGAAGCACAGTTTATTACGGGACAACTTCCATTAGATGATGAAAATTGGGATAAGTATGTGTCTACAGTTGAAAATATGGGTGTTGAAGAATACGTATCGGTATACCAAGCTGCTTACGACAGATGGGCAGAAGCTGGAGAATAATAAAAAAGGTAAGTAATCTTTATTGATTTAAAGAATATAGCTCGTATTTGTTTTCTGGACCTATGAAAACTGTACGAGCTATTCTATCTAGGACTAATTTATTGGAGGTAACTAATAATGGAAAAAACTCTTCCCAATTCTATTCAAACGTTTATGACTCATATTAATTCATTAGGGAAAGAACATCCTGAGTGGTTGGAAATTTTTAATGGCAGTTTTTTAGATACATTACAAAATACAGTGGAAATTTTAGAAGATGACACTACTTTTGTATTAACTGGAGACATTCCAGCAATGTGGTTAAGAGACTCGACGGCACAAATCCGTCCTTATTTATTTCTTGCAAATGAAAGTGAAGAAATTAAGTCTATCATTAAAGGATTGATTGAAAGACATTTTAAACTTATTCATATCGATCCGTACGCAAATGCATTTAATGAGAAAGAAAATAACGCAGGACACCAAACGGATTACACAGAAATGAAGTCTATTGTATGGGAAAGAAAATATGAAATTGATTCGTTATGCTACCCTATCCAATTAAGTTATTTGTACTACAAACAAACAAAAGATACCTCTCATTTCAATGATACATTCTTGAGAGCGGTAGAAGATATTTTGACTGTTTGGGAAACAGAACAACGACACGAAAATTCCCCTTATCTATTTGAACGAGATACTTGGCGTAAAGAAGACACATTAGTGAATGAAGGAAAAGGTTCAGAAGTGGCTTATACCGGCATGACGTGGTCTGGCTTCCGTCCTAGCGATGACACATGTGAATACCATTATCTTGTGCCTTCGAATATGTTTGCTGTTGTTGTATTGGGCTACTTGGAAGAAATTTTTACGGATGTTTTACCGGATTATGCAAAAAAAGAACGCGTGAAAAAATTAAGAGAAGAAATTAAAGCAGGAATCACGAATCACGCAATTGTTGAAAATAAACAAGGCAAAAAAATATATGCATATGAAGTAGATGGATTAGGCAACGCATCTATTATGGATGACGCAAATATACCAAACCTTCTTTCAGCACCGTACCTAGGTTTTTGCTCTGCTGATGATCCAGTTTATGTCAATACTCGTGAAACAATTCTCAGTTCAGAAAATCCTTATTATTACAGCGGATCAGAAGCAGCAGGAATTGGAAGTTCGCATACACCTGAAGATTATATTTGGCATTTATCTTTAGCTATGGAAGGTTTGACTAGTGATAATAAAGAAGATAAGAAACATCTTCTTGATACGATGGTAAAAACAGATGGCGGAAAGAAAGCTATGCATGAAGGATTTCATAAAAACGACAGCACACAATATACTAGAGAATGGTTCTCATGGCCAAATATGCTCTTTTGTGAATTAATGTTGGATTACTTTGGATATACGATTGAGAGGTGAAAAAATGATGGTAAAGAAATTTCCGGAAAATTTTCTTTGGGGAGCAGCAACATCTGCGCCTCAATCAGAAGGCGCACAATATGAAGAAGGCAAAACACCTAGTACGTGGGATGTATGGTATGAAAAAGAACCAGAGCGTTTTTATAACGGGGTAGGTCCAAAAGATACTTCACTAACGTATGAAAGATATGGGGAAGATGCAAAATTAATGGCAGAAATGAATTTAAATTCCTTTAGAACATCTATTTCTTGGAATCGTTTGTTACCAGATGGCAAAACGGTAAATGAAAAAGCTGTTCGATATTATCGCGATTACTTTTCAAAGTTAAAAGAACAAGGGGTAGAACCTATAGTAAACTTGTTCCACTTTGATATGCCATGGTGGCTGATGGAAAAAGGCGGCTGGGAAAGCAGAGAATCCATTGAACATTTTGCTTATTATGCAGATACAGCATTTGAACAATTTGGAGATATAGTCCAAGATTGGATGACCTTTAATGAGCCGATTGTTCATGTGCAGTGTGGTTATTTAGGAAACGATCACTGGCCACAAGTGAATAACTTTAAACGAGCTATTCAAGTTGCTTATCATACGATGCTAGCACACGCTGCAGCAGTAAAAGTATTTAAAGAAAAACAACGGAATGGAAGAATCGGAATCATCTTAAACCTGTCTCCAGTTTATGCTCGCTCTGATAAGGAGGAAGATCAAGAAGCAAGAGGAAATTCTGAATTACTTCATATAAAGAGCTTTTTAGACCCGGCTGTTTTAGGAAAATACCCAGAAGAGCTTGTGACGATGCTTAGAGACAATGATTTATTACCAGCTGCTGAATCAGGAGATTCTGAGCTATTGACGGCAGGAAAAGTAGACTATTTAGGTGTCAATTATTACCAACCATTACGCGTCCAAGCTGTAAATAAAGAAAAAGTTCATCATCCTGCAAAAAGCCCAAGTGATTTTTCACGTGCTTATGATTGGCCGGAAAAAAGAATGAATCTATATCGGGGATGGGAAATATATCCTGAAGGAATTTATGATATAGCTATAATGCTTAAAGACGAGTATGAAAATATTCCATGGTATATTTCAGAAAATGGAATGGGTGTTTCGGATGAAGAGCGTTTTATGGATGAAGAAGGAATTGTTCAAGATGATTACCGAATTGAATTTATCCGGGATCATTTAGACCAAACATTGAAAGCCATTGGCGAAGGAGCAAATTGTTTTGGTTATCACTTATGGACATTTGTGGATTGCTGGTCTTGGTTAAATGCATATAAGAATCGTTATGGTTATTATCGCTATGATTTAGAAACAGGCAAACGAATTCCTAAAAAGAGTTCGTTTTGGATGAGTGAAATCATTCAAAGGAATGAATTAGATCGTTAATATTTTTGTATTGAAGGAGTTATATTATGAAAACCGTTCATATTATTTCGCACAGCCATTGGGACAGGGAATGGTATTTGCCATACGAAAAGCACCATATGTTATTAGTTGAATTGATTGATGATGTATTGGAGCTATTTGAAACAGATCCTGAATTTAAGAGTTTTTATTTAGACGGACAAACAATTATTTTAGATGATTATTTAGCAGTTCGTCCTCAAAAGAAACCATTGCTAGAAAAACACATTCAAAATGGAAATCTAAAAATAGGACCCTTTTATATTCTTCAAGATGCCTTTTTGACGAGTAGTGAATCCAATGTTCGAAACATGTTAATTGGTCACCGTGAGAGTAAAAAATGGGGGTCAAAAGTAGATATTGGATATTATCCTGACACTTTTGGAAATGTTGGTCAAACTCCTCAGTTAATGAAACAATTGGGATTTGATATTGCAGCATATGGAAGAGGAGTAAAACCAACTGGATTTGCGAATAAGTCTACTGAAGAAGATAATTTTGTTTCTTCTTATTCTGAAATGAAATGGGTTGGTGTAGACCAATCAGAAATTATTGGCCTTCTATTTGCTAATTGGTACAGCAATGGGAATGAAGTTCCGGCAACTGAAAAAGAAGCTAAAATATTTTGGGATCAAAAATTAAAAGATGCCGAGGCTTATGCGTCAATGGATCAATTATTGTTCATGAACGGCTGTGATCACCAACCTGTTCAAAGAGATTTATCAAAAGCAATAGAAGTTGCGAATGAATTATATCCAGACTACAATTTTGTTCATTCCAATTTTGAGGAATATATGGGTCAAATGATGTCAGAACTTCCTGAAGATTTGGATACTGTTAAAGGCGAATTGACTTCTCAAGAGACAGAAGGATGGTATACCTTAACGAATACAGCTTCTGCTCGGACATACTTGAAACAAGCGAATCACCAAGTTTCTGTGTTATTAGAACAAATTGCAGAACCATTAGCAACGATGGCGTATGAAGTAACTGGGGAATATCCTCATGACCAACTGGATTATGCTTGGAAAATTTACATGCAAAACCACCCGCATGACAGTATATGTGGCTGTAGCGTAGATGAGGTTCATGCTGGAATGATGACTCGTTTCCAAAATGCAAGAAATGTTGGAGAATATGTTAAAGATGAGTCTATGGATAAATTGACGAACCATATCAAAACTGCACAAGATGGAATGGAAAAAGCAGTACCATTTGTAGTGTTTAATACAGCCGGTTCAGAAAAAAATGGAGTTTCTTCAATCAGCTTGGATACAGAAAAAATTTACTTTTCTGAACAATTTCCAACAGCAAGTTACGAAGAAATCAGAGAAGCAGATGCTCCTAAATACAAAATAGTGAATGCCTCAGGGGAAGAAGTGGAAGCCGAAATTATAAATGAAGGGCCACGCTTTGGATACGAATTGCCAAAAGATGCTTTTAGGCGTCCTTATATTTCAAGAAATATAACGGTTCAACTTCCTGTTAAGCAAATGGCCTCGTATTCTTGGGATACGTATTATCTAGTTCCAGTCGGAGAGAGAGTTATTCATGAAGAAAACCAAGAGAGGGATAAAACAGACGTAACCCTTAAAAATGACTGGGTGTCTTTAGAAGTAAACAGTGATGGAACGATTAGCGTGACTGATTTAAAACAAAATAGAACTTATTCTAATTTATTGGTCTTTGAAGATGTTGGAGATATTGGAAATGAATATGTATTTAAACAACCGAATAACGAAAAACCAATTTATTCACTGAACAAATTAGTAAGTGCTCAGGTATCAAAAGAGACTACATTCTTTAAAGAATTAACTTTGGTACACGAAATGGACGTTCCAGTTAGCGCAGATGAACAATTGGAAATAGAACAGCAAGCAGTCGTCGAATTTAGAAACCGTAAAGCTCAACGTGTGAAAGAAACGAAGCCATTACGTATTGAAACAACTGTTTCTCTCGTTAAAAATAGTCGTCACCTTTCATTTTCATCCACTCTTCACAATGAAATGAAAGACCATCGACTACGAGTGTTGTTCCCAACAGGTATTCAAACAGATGTCCATTATGCAGACAGTATTTTTGAAACGGTTAAAAGGGAAAATAAGGTTAGTGCAGCATGGACAAATCCGACGAATCCACAAAGAACGCATCGTTTTATTAATGTTCGTACAGACTCTCATGGAATGGTATTGGCACCTCAAGGGATACCAGAGTATGAAGTGATTTCAGAGAACGACCAACAAACGATTGGCTTAACGTTGTTCCGCGCAGTAGGAGAAATGGGAGATTGGGGTTACTTCCCAACGCCAGAAGCACAATGCCAAGGAACTTATACATTTGACTATTATTTAAGCTTCCATGGAAAAGATGACGTAGAAAAAAACTACAAAGAAGCTATTTATAGTTCAGTTCCATTATTGACCTATCAAACTGACTTGCATGATGGAACACTGAAATCAACAGATCAATTTCTCTCAGTTGATGGAGAAAACATTGCAGTAACGGCTTTAAAACGGAACGCAGGTACAAACAACCCAGTGACTCGTTTTTACAATTTTACAAGTAAAAAGAGCCCTTATAAATTAGAAATGGGTTCATATAAACCTGTTGAAGCAACTATTTTAGAGGAAGAAGTACCATACAATGGGAATACCCAAGAAGTAAAACCGTTTGAAATTAAAACACATATTTGGAAAAAAATGGAGGAAAGCGAAGTATGAAAGTAACTACGGTAGATACGCGACATGGTTCGTTAAATAAACCAGGATTTTCAAATGGGAACACTCTCCCTTATACAGGCGTTCCTTTTGGAATGAATTACTTCGTCTTACAAAACCAAATGGGATCGAATTGGATGTTCGATCCTACTTATCCCCTTTTCCAAGGTATTCGGCTGACACATCAGCCGAGTCCTTGGATGGGAGATTTTAGTTCATTTTTAATGACTCCAGTTACAGGAATGCCGACAGGAACTCACGTTGAATTGAATCAAAGTTCATACAAAATTGACAGAGCTTTTTTTCAACCACACTATTTTAAAGCAGATCTGTTGCGTTATCGTTTAGGAGTAGAGTTGGCTCCAACAACTTACGGAGCAAAATTAAAGCTGACTAATCAAAGCGAAAAGGAACTAGGCCTTCTTTTGCATACTAATGAAACCATTGACTACACAGTAGATAGAGAAAGTAATCGACTCATTGGGAGATTACCTCAAAAAGTAGATAGCGATAAGTCTTTGTTGTACTTTTATTTTGTGTTGGATTTTGGCACCGCTGAAGAGGATAAAGTTTCTTACTTAACATTTGATGAAAAAGAAGGCTGGACAAAAACGCTTGAGCTTGAGGACACCATTACAAGTTGTTTATTTATCAGTCTAGGTAATCATTTGGAAGAAGCGGAAATTTCTTTGGGCACTTCCTTTATCAGTGAACAACAAGCTTTACTAAACTTAGAAAGAGAAAGTTTGACCGAATCATTTGAAGAGATAAAAGAAAAGGCTGCAGATGAGTGGGAGTATTATTTAAGTAAGATCGAAGTAAGCGATCGAGACACGCAAAAGGTTCAGGATTTTAACTTTTATTTGTACCGAATGTTCTTATTCCCGCAAACCTTTTACGAATTGGATGATGAAAATCAGCCGATTCATTTTGACGTATACAGCAACTCTATTAAAAAAGGTAAATTCTTTACGAATAATGGTTTCTGGGATACTTATAAAACAGTCTATCCGCTGTATTCGTTAATTATTCCAGAAAAATACAAAGAAATCTTAGAAGGCATCCGGCACTTTTATGAAGAATCTGGTCATTTGCCTAAATGGATCAGCCCAGATGAACGTGGCTTAATGCCTGGAACACTTGTGAACGCAGTGATTGCAGATGCTGGTGTGAAAGGGTTATTAAATGAAGAAGAAATGCGATTCCTTTTAGATGCTATGGTGAAAGAAGCCACAATTCCGCCTACAGAAGAAAAGTTTGGGAGAAGTGGGGTACAAGACACACTGGCTTATGGTTATGTGACAAATAATAAAATTGAAAGCGTTAATCAAACTCAAGACAATGCCTATAGTGATTTCTGTATCCGACAAGTAGCCAAAATCCTTGGAGAAGAGGAAATAGCAGGTCAATACGAAAAAGCGGCTTTAAATTACCATCATTTATTTGATGAAAATTCCGGTTTTATGCGAGGAAAAGATGCAGAAGGAGAGTATAAAGAATCCTTCGTGCCTGAAGATTGGGGATATGATTATACGGAGGGAAGTGCTTGGCAAAATAGTTTAGCTGTGTTTCATAATTTCCAAGACTACATAGATGTATTTGGAGGCAAAGAAGCGTTCTTAGAACATCTTGTTCGTCTGACAAATAGTGATCCTACCTTTGAAATTGGAAACTATGGAATGGAAATACATGAAATGAGCGAACTGGCAACTGCCGAATTTGGGCAAATTGCGATTTCGAATCAACCCAGTTTCCATATTCCTTACTTGTTTGCTTATATTGGAAAACCGGCTTATACACAGTTGTTAGTCAAACAACTCTGTGAGCACGCTTTTTCAACCCATTTTGATGGTTATCCAGGAGATGAAGATAATGGCAGCATGTCAGGTTGGGTCATTTTTAGTATGTTGGGGTTCTATCCTGTGACTCCTGGTGTTCCTCAATATGTATTGGGAATACCACAATTTGATAAAAGCGTGGTTCATTTGCCGAATGGAAAAACGTTTACTACAGTTGTACCTAATCAATATCCGCAAAACAATTTTGTACAGCGGACGAAGCTAAATTCAGAAACAATGGAAAGTCTTTATCTAAATCATGAAACCATTCTTAAAGGCGGAAAACTGGAAGTCAAACTAGGCTTATTACCCTCAGAAAATGACTATCTTCCTCATGAGCTGCCTTATTCATTAAAGAATGAAGATAGCTAGTACAGACATTATTAAATATGGACTGGAGATTTATTCACAAGGAGGGGCATGATGCAAACAAGTTTAAATCGTGAATCTGCTCGAGCGGATTTTATTCCATATGGGTCACTAAAAGCTTATCAGCACAGAAAACAATGGAACGAATCTGATCGAACGATGAGTTTGAATGGAGCGTGGTCTTTTTCTTACTGGTCTAATCCTTTAGAGGCTGGAACGGCTTTCGCTGCAAAAACGTATGATGTTTCTAAATGGAAAGATATCTCGGTTCCTAGCCATTGGCAATTGGAAGGATATGGGAAGCCGCATTATACAAACGTTCAATATCCTATACCATTGGATCCTCCATACGTACCAGATGAGAATCCCACCGGGAATTACGCAAGAGATTTTTATTTGCCCGTTGGATGGGATGAAAAAAAAGTTTTATTGCGTTTTGAAGGAGTGGACAGTTCACTAAAGGTTTGGGTAAACGGGGAAAAAGTAGGTATGAGTCAAGGAAGCCGGTTACCGGCTGAATTTGATATTACTTCATATGTAAAGGGTGAGAAAAATCGAATTGCCGTTCAAGTAACGAAATGGTCTGAAGGAACCTATTTGGAAGATCAGGATATGTGGTGGTTATCGGGAATATACCGAGATGTAACTTTAATTGCTCGCCCACAAACGTATTTTCAAGATACATTTGTTCATTCAGAAGTGAATGATGCACTTTCTTCTGCTCAATTAATGGTAGAGTCTGAACTCATTGGAGATACAGAAGGGATAACGGTCGTACATTCTTTAGTCGATCCTTTGGGGAAGGTACTTTATAGAGAGGAAGAAGCTGTTCAAGTAGATAATCAATATTGGAAATGGTCTGTTCCTGTAAAAGACATTCAACTGTGGTCAGCCGAGACCCCTCATCTGTATGAAGTCCAAATTGAACTACGAGATATCCATAATCAAGTTTTGGAGACAGTTATCCAAAAAACTGGATTCCGAAAATTAGAAATAAAAGGAGGGTTGTTATATATAAATCAAGTTCCCATCAAATTAAAAGGGGTTAATCGACACGAGTTTCATCAAACAAAAGGACGAGCAATTGATTATGAGGATATCATTTTAGACCTCAAACTATTAAAGCAAGGGAACTTTAACGCTATTCGAACGAGTCATTATCCAAATACACCGGCGTTCTATGCATTGTGTGATGAATACGGATTTTATGTTATGGACGAAACGGATGTCGAAACACATGGCTTTGAAATAGATGGCAAGGTAGACGAATTAGCCAATCAAGAAATGTGGGAAGAGGAATATGTTTCCCGGATGGAACGAATGGTGGAACGAGATAAAAATCACCCTTCTATCTTTATGTGGTCTGTGGGAAACGAATCTGGAGCAGGAAAAAACCATGAAAAAATGGTTCAATTTACAAAAGAACGTGACCCTACACGGTTTGTCCATCATGAAGGAGAGTCATTAAAAATCAACTGGAGAGGAAAATTATTAGAAGAAGAACCAAAACTTTCTGCTGTTCATTCTACAATGTATACAGACTTGCCGCTTTTAAAACAATTAGGAGTACAATCACAAATGAAAAAGCCGCACATTGTTTGTGAGTATGCCCATGCCATGGGAAATGGTCCAGGAGCTCTTCAAGACTATTGGGACATCTTCTATAAGTTCCCAAGACTTCAAGGGGGATTCATTTGGGAATGGTGTGATCAAGGTATATTAGCTGAAAATGAAGAAGGGACATTAGTCTACCATTATGGCGGTGATTTTGGTGATGAACCGAATGATGCGAACTTCGTTATTGATGGTTTAGTGCAACCGGACAGAACACCGTCTCCCGGATATTATGAAGCAAAAAAAGCTCAAGAACCGCTTACAACTAAATGGCTCTCTAGTACTGAAATTGAAATAACCAATCGCAAAGATTTTACCACGGTGGATGACTTAACTGCAGAGTGGGTACTAAAAGTAGAAGGAGTTGCGATTCAAAAAGGTACTATTGATATTGTTGGGATTCAGCCGCATTCGGCAGTCAAACGAACACTATCTTATAATATACCAACTCATCAACAAAACGAGGCCGTGTGGATAGAAATACAGTACACTTCTAAACAAGATATGAAATGGTGTGAAAAAGGGTTTGAATTGGCCTGGAGTGAGTATGTATTGTACTTGCCGACAAGTATTTCTGTTTCAACTCCAGTGCCAGAATCAGCTGAAACAGGTCCATTTGTAAAGAGTGAGGCTGAAACCACTCTTGCCATTCAAAATAACTGTACTCAGGTATTGTTCAGCAAAGTAACTGGGAATCTGTTGGATTGGACAGTCCAAGGAGAAAAATTCTTTAAAACTGCGCCACGTCTAAATTTGTATCGACCGTTAACAGATAATGATCATCGAGTAGGAGCAACATGGAGAAATTATGGCCTGCATCAAACTCAAGAGCGTCTAGTATCAATTAATTACGATGATTCCCTTGAAAATACAACAGTAACGGTACAAAAAGTGGTTGGAACAAGAAAATTAGCGTGGAAGATCCATCTCACTTATGAATACAAGTTGAAGAAAGATGGTACATTGTCTTTTCATGTAAAGGGTAAACCAGAAGGACGTTTTCCTGATACGATTGCTCGTATTGGCTTAGAATCAGGAATACGCGCAGAGTACAAACATATTTCTTGGGTTGGAAAAGGGCCAAATGAAACGTATGTTGATACACAATCAGCAGGAAGATTTGGGTTATTTGAAAGTTCTGTAGAAAATTTAAATTTTCCCTACATTTATCCGCAAGAGAGTGGAAACCATTTAGACACTCATTGGGTTAAATTAAACGCCCAGGAAAGAAAACAAGTGCATATTTCCAGCACCAATTCATTTTCGTACAGTATCCATTCTAGTTCTCAAGAAAATATCGATTTAGCTCAGCACCGAGAAGAATTAGTGCAATCTCCTTTCAACTTTTTATATCTTGATATAGCACAGAATGGAATTGGGACTGGGAGTTGCGGTCCGGATGCACAGCCGGAATATACATTAAAAATGGACGATTTTGAGTTTGATTTTATTTTTCAACAAAGCCAGTTCAACCAGTGATGGAAACAAAAAGATTCTTTTTGAGGAAACACGAAAAGCTTTGCTTGCTGACTATTTTGAAGCAAGTAAAGCTTTTATACTTTGTAGTATACGAAACTTGCTAAGGAGGAAAACGAATGACTTATGGAATGATTGCAACATGGCGGATGGCTTATGAAGGAGTTCTTCATCAATCAGAAAAATTAGCTGATGGAAGTAGTGCAGGAGATGTACTTGAGGGAGTCATCAAAGAAGTAGAAGAGTTTGCCAATTTTATCTCAGTCGGTTATGGAGGCCTTCCGAACGAAGAAGGAATAGTGCAATTGGATGCAGCATACATGGATGGAACTACGTTAGAAATAGGGGCAGTTGCTGGGCTGGAGAATATAAAAAATCCCATTTCAGTTGCCAGAAAATTAAGTAAAGAGCGATTCAATTCATTTCGTATTGCTGAAGGAGCAAAAAAATGCGCAGTGAAAATGGGTTTTGAACAAGAAGATTTATTGACAGAAAAGTCTAAAGAAAAATGGGAAGAGAAAAAAAAGGAAATTGAAGCTAAAGAAATATCTCCTTATGATGGTCACGACACAATTGGGACGGTTGTATTAGATAAAGCCCATCATATGGCTGCAGGAACATCCAGTAGCGGTCTATTTATGAAAAAAGAAGGTAGGGTTGGAGATTCTCCTCTGCCGGGTTCAGGATTTTATGTAGACAGCGATATCGGCGGTGCAGCAGCAACCGGTTTGGGCGAAGATTTAATGAAAGGCATTTTAAGTTACGAAGTGGTTCGGAAAATGGAAGAGGGATTACCACCAAAAGATGCAGCACAGCGAACTTTGGAGGAATTTGAAAAGAAATTAAAGAGAAAATATGGGAAAGTTGGAGCGATGTCGCTCATTTGTATGGACAATAAAGGGGAATGGGGTATTGCGACAAATGTAGAATTTACGTTTGTTGTTGCAACTGAATCGCAAAAACCCACGATTTATATTTCTCATCGGACAGAAGATGGACAGGTGATAATAGAAAAAACAACCGAAGAATGGTTGAAGGATTACTTGGGAAACGTAAACAATCGGACTGAATAGAGGAGGAGACGAAATGTGGAAAAATGGATACCAGGAGCTATTGATGAACAGATTGAAGACTATCTAAATGCGTTACAAAAGATGGTTCGTATAGAAAGTGTTGAAGGGAATGCAACTCCTGAAGCTCCGTTTGGAAATGGACCGAAACAAGCTTTAGAACAAGCTCTATCCATTGCTGAAGATTGGGGGTTTCAAACCGTTTCGATAGATAACGCTGTTGGTTACGCTGAATGGATCAATGATTCCACGACAAATGACTATGTAGGAGCTCTTGGACATGTAGATGTTGTGCCTGCTGGAACTGGCTGGTCGTATCCTTCTTTTGAGACCACTATTGAAAATGGCATAGTTTATGGGCGTGGTGTGTTAGACAATAAAGGACCAACGATGGCTGTTTTGTTTGCTGCTAAGTTATTGAAAGATTCAGGGCAAACGTTTAAGAAAAATTTGCGGGTTATGTTCGGAACAAACGAAGAAACAGGGTCGAAAGATTTGCCTTTTTACTTAGCTAAAGAGCAGCCGCCAGTATACGGATTTACACCAGATAGCCAATTTCCTGCTGTCTATGCAGAAAAGGGAGTTGTCGGTATTCGTTATAAGACGTCCTTTTTAAAAGGTGATTTAGATGGATTAACAGCCATTCGTGGAGATTTTATTTCAAGTTCAGTTCCTGATGAGGCGGTATTTATTTTTGGAAATGGAACTGAAAAAACCTTTTATGGAAAGCGGGCTCCTAGTAATGAGCCGCAATTAGGAGAAAATGCCATTACAATGGCCGTTGAGAATTTAAAAGATCATTCGACACTATCCTTCGAACTGCAGGCTTTCTTTAATTGGGCTTCAACTACTTTTCATGATAAGCATTACGGAGAAGGATTGACTTCAATGAATGATTTGAACATATCAGATATGGCTATTCAAATTACCCCTTATAAGATAGAGATAAAAGAGGAACAAGTGATAGTTGAAGTTTCTTTTCGCTATTCAGTGGATTATACAGAAGCACAGGTTTTGTCTTTAATAAAGGAAAGTAATTTTAAGAACACAACAGTTGAAGTTATCCGTTCAATGCCTCCTAAAATATTGGATCGTACTCATCCAATGTTAGAAATAATGAAGCGTACTTATGAGGAAGTAACTGGTCTAGATGGTACTCCAATCGTTACGACTGGGGCAACCTATGCACGTTTTATGCCGAATATTATAGCCTTTGGACCATCTTTTCCTGGGCAAATTGGAATAGCACATAACAGTGACGAGTACATGTATATAGATGATTTAAAACGAAATATCAAAATATATGAATTAACGTTACAAGAAATGCTTCAATAAAAATAAAACGAAAACTGATTAGAAGGGATGTCGTCATAAATTGACTTCTTTAATCCAAGAACAAACTTTATTTTATTCAGGTATGAATGACTCAAAAGGATATCGTATTCCATCACTCATTACCACACAAAAAGGGACCGTTATAGCTGGAATTGATGCTCGTTTATACAACCAACAAGATAATCCAAATAAAATCAATATTTGTATTAGAAGAAGTGAAGACAACGGAAACACTTGGTCTCCAATTCAGACAGTAGTTGCTTTTCCAGATGAAAAATTAGATAGTGCTGCAGCGGTTGATTCTTCTCTTTTGCAAGATGAAGAAACCGGGACAATTTGGTTAATGTATTGCCATACTCCTGGAGGCATTGGGTTATGGAATAGTGAACCAAGTGTAGGTTTTGATTTAGCTGGTCAGCGTCAGCTATATGACAATAAAAAACAGCCTTATGAGTTGGAAGAAAATGGAGAAGTCAGAAATACAAAAAGAGAATTAAGCCGGTATACTGTTGATGGTGATGGAAGTGTGTTCATTAATGGACGAAAAACAGGACACATTTTTGAAAAAATTGATGAAAGCAATAAGCATTTATTGGTTGAAGCTTCAACTTCATTTTTGCAGTTGGTTAAAAGTGAAGATGATGGAAAGACATGGTCTAAGCCAATAGAAGTGAATCCCCATGTAAAAGAAGATTGGATGCGTTTTATAGGCACTGGACCTGGAAGGGGTATTCAAATTAAGAATGGGATTTATAAAGGAAGACTTGTTTTCCCTATCTATTTTTCGAATGAATCCGGGAGAATGTCCAATGCAGTTGCCTACAGTGATGATCATGGAATCAATTGGAAACGTGGCTCTACTCCGAATGATGGGAGAGAGGTTGATGGAAAGATTTTGTCTGCAAAAACATTAACAGAAGAGACTTACGAACTAACAGAATCACAAGTTATTGAACATGATGACGGGACTGTTGAGTGTTACGTTCGAAATCATTTTGGAAATGGAACGATTGCGAGAGCAGTAAGTGAAAATGGCGGAGAAACATGGGGACAACTCGAATTTGTAGAAGATTTAATCAATCCTGTTTGCCAAACAAGTGTCTTAACTATTCCTAATTCTGAAAAAGAAACGACTTCTATTCTATTTCTAGGAGCCCACAGTAAAACGGAAAGAAAAAAAGGAACTATCCAACTTAGTGAAGATAGCGGAAAAGCTTGGGCGTACAAAAAAATGATTGAACCAGGTGCGTTCTCTTATTCTTGTATGACGTTATTAAAAAACAATGATGTAGGAATAGTGTATGAAACTCAAGATGAAGAAGGTATGGTTAAGATTGTGTTCAAAAGAATGGGGTTGGAATGGATAAAAAATAGGTTCATGGGAAAATTGACTAGGTAATTATAGCTATTTTGCATAATCTACTCTCTTTAATAATCAGACTCTTGTAATAATAAGTAACCTCGACTTTAAAAATATTTTTTATTTCAATGATGCTTGGTGGCATATCTAAACAAATAGTACTGCTATAAACAAAAAAACTATGAAAGAAAAGTTTCACTTTCACAGTTTTTTATTTGTGTTCAGACAATAATAAAACACTTAAAATAAAAACAATAGAATACTGCCTAGATAAACTGTCCATCTGCTTCCATGTCGCGTCCAATGGCTAACAACCAGTCTTCTTTCCCTTTAGGAGCCGTGAATTGAACCCCAAGCGGCAATCCTTCTGTAGTTAAAAGCACCGGCAAACTGATCGAAGGCTGTCCGCTTAAATTGGCTTGCATGCCAAATGGTGTAATAGGCAAGCTTTTATCGAACATGTCCCACACCACTTGTTGTTGTTCTTCAGAACTTACTTCAGCAATATTTCTCATTCGTTTCAGCATGTCTTCGTCTTGCCATTGCGTACCTACTTTAGGCGCGCTGTCGGCAGTTGCGGGAGTTAGGAATAAATCAAATTCTTGATTAAATTCTGCCATCACTTCCGCAGCTCGATCCCAAGTATTCAATGTTTTAGAGTAAGCAGCCGCAGAAATGGTTTTTCCAGCGTTGTACAATACCCACGTCACCAATTCCATATCATCAATGGTCAATTTGCGCTGTAGAGTGATTTCGATGGATTCCATCATTGCAGTTGTTTCGCCAGAATTCATGACGTAGTAACTCTTCATCAAATCAACTCCATCAATCGGCGGCGTTTTTTCTACCACAGTGTGTCCTTGAGCTTTCAACCAGTCGACCGTCTTCAGAACAGCTTTTTTAGCTTCCTCACTAACTTCAGACAAAATAGGGGATTCTAATGAGTAAGCAATGTTGAATTTAGGAGTCGGTTTTTCTAAGGCATTCAAATAGCCTTCTGTAAATAAAGGTGTCTGGAAGGCAGCCGCTGGTTGGACAGTTTGCAACACATCCATCATGGCCGCTGTATCCCGAATGGATTTGGTCAACGCGAAGCTGATCGAAGCACCTTGCCAATTTCTGCCAGAACCTGGCCCAAGTGGAGTGCGACCGCGAGTTGGTTTCAGACCGACTAAGCCGGTAAAAGAAGCGGGAATCCGAATCGAACCGCCGCCATCACTGGCACCCGCCACAGACACCATACCTGAAGCCACACTTGCTGCCGCACCGCCGCTGGAACCGCCTGGAGAATAATCTGGATTCCAGGGATTACGAGAAGGTCCGTACAATTCGGGTTCGGTAATGTTCTTAAAACCGAATTCTGGTACATTGGTCTGCCCGATTACAATAAAACCAGCATCGATCAAGGCTTGAGTAAAGTGACTCGTTTGAACAGCTACCGAATCTTTAAACAAATGAGCTCCAGACGTGCTTGGTTCACCAGCTAGAGCTTGACCTAACCCCTTGACCAAAATAGGTACACCGCCATAAGGCTTGCCGCTAAAATCTCGTTCTTCGGCTTCTTTCAAAGCTTGTTCCTTTCGTGTATGAATCACCGCGTTTAACTGCGGATTTTCTTTTTCAATCATTTGAAAAGCTTGTTCTACCAGTTCTTTTGGCGTGACAGTTTTATTTCGTACTTGCTCTGCGTAAAATAATCCGTCTTGTTCACGATTGATAATACTCACAACATCCCTCTTCCCTAAAAATTCTTCTTGTTCAGTTTAGCATTGCCGCGTTGAGAAAAGAACTCAAGCTTAGAAAAACGAGTTGAAAAAAGTGGCTATCTAGCCTTTTTCCAGCATAGATAGCCACTATATAAACAAAGTTGTTTTAGATTGTATAACTCAAAACGTAATCGTCCATCGCAAAACCATTGCCGATATCCGCTACTTGTTCGCAGACTTTTTTGAAGCCCAACTTTTTATACACCGCTATAGTAGGTGCGTTGTATTTATTGACGGTCAGACCAATAGACTCTTTATTTTTTTCAAATGCAATTTTCTTCAGTTCTTCAAATAAGAAGCGTGCTACACCTTGGCCGCGAGCAGCTTCAGTAAGATACAATTTGCTCAAGAAAAGCTGGCTTTCTTGAAGTTCATAACTGACATATCCAGCATCTTGGCCATCTACTTGAACCAGCCAATAAATCTTGCCGTCTTGAAGGTCTTTTTCAATGGCTGCTTGCGACTGAATGGTTTCCAACATATATTGCACTTGTTGCTCGCCAAGAATGGCGGTGTAGTGTTCTTCCCAGATCTCACGCGCCAAAACTGCCAACGTGTGTGCATCAGAAGGTTGAGCGATTTGGATATTAATCATGTGGTGACATCTCCTTGTACTAAATATGAGGTTAGAAAGGTGAAAATCGAACTCTACGAGAGTCAAAACGCTTTTCTCCGCTCTTTGCTTTTAAAACGAGCTGCGAAAAGTATCCTATACACCTATAAGCTGAGCGCTTTTCTCCGCTCTCTAAACGAGTTTCACTAAAAAGTATTTTTTCTTGCCTTTACGGACTAGGATGAAACGTTCTTCGAAGGAATTTTCTGGTTTGATGACTGCCTCTACATCCGTTTCTTTTTCACCATTGATCGAGATCGCTCCATTAGTGATGTCTTCTCGCGCTTGGCGTCTAGACGGCTCGATGCCTACAACGTCTACTAACCATTCCACGATATTGCGTTCTTCTTTTGGTGCTTCAAAAGTCGGCATGTTTTTGAAGCCTTCTTCGATTTGTTTAGCGGTCAAGTCTTTGACTTCTCCAGAGAACAAAGCGGCAGTGATTTTTTCAGCATCTGCTAAGGCTTCTTCACCGTGAACAAATAATGTCATTTCGCGAGCCAAAGTTTTTTGAGCTTCGCGTTTGTGCGGTTCGGCTTCAACTTTCTCGGCTAACGCATCGATTTCTTCTTGGCTCAAGAAAGTAAAGTATTTCAAGTAACGAACTACATCACGGTCGTCTTGGTTTAACCAGAATTGGTAGAACTCGTAAGGCGTTGTTTTTTCTGCATCCAGCCAAACTGCTCCGCCGGCTGTTTTCCCGAATTTAGTACCGTCAGCTTTTAACAGTAGTGGAATCGTTAAGCCGAATGCTTTAGCTTCAGCGCTTTCTTGTTTGCGGATGAATTCCAAACCAGCAGTAATATTTCCCCATTGGTCTGCGCCTCCAACTTGTAATTGAACATCTTCATTGCGGTATAAATGCAAGAAATCGATGGATTGCAAGATTTGGTAAGTAAATTCAGTAAATGAGATTCCAGTTTCCAAACGGCTGGCAACGATATCTTTAGATAACATCGTATTCACGTTGAAACTTTTTCCGACATTGCGCAAGAAGTCTAATAAAGTCAGCTCGCCAGTCCAATCTAGGTTGTTGACTAAACGAATCGATTTTTCGTCTTTACCAGCATCAAATAGTTTCTCCATTTGCTCTGTTAATTTTTCGACGTTGGCTTGCACTTGTTCAGCCGTTTGCAGCACACGTTCTTCGGATTTTCCGCTAGGATCTCCGATAGAGCCTGTTGCACCGCCAATTAAGATAACGGGTTTATGACCAGCTAATTGAAAACGTCTTAGAACCATAAAAGGAATCAAATGACCGATGTGCATACTGCCTGTAGGGTCGATTCCGCAGTAGACCCCGATTTCCTTCTCTGAAACTAGTTCACGTAAACCAGCCTCATCCGTTTGTTGGTTGATGGCTCCGCGCCATTCTAATTCATCAATAATATTCATGTTTTTTACCCCTTTTCTATTTTTTTGTATAAAAAAACCCGATGAAAAGAACAAGTCTTTTCATCGGGACGAATGTATTTTCCGTGGTACCACCCAATTTGCAAGCAAACGTCAGTTGAACTGAGTTCGTTGCCTCTTCAGTACTAATATCGCCAGTATCGCGCTTGAGGTTAATCAAGTTGCTCCAGAGTGTAATTCGACGTATTGTTTGTGCCGATTTCCAGCACCCATCGGCTTTCTTTAAACAGTGACAATACTCTACTGTGCTCTTTCTATGCAAAGGTTATAAGATTTAAATTCAGTATAGGAAATTAATGGCAGAATGTCAATCAAGGAAAAAAGAAAGTTGTTGACAGTTTAGTGTATTAACCATATAATACACACAAAGCAACTGTATTAATGGATTAATACATCAATTTGCGCATAGTGTATTAACCCCTTAGTACAGAAAAGAAAGCAGGTGTATTGATCGTGCCAGAGCTATTTAATCAAAGAGAGCCGGTTTATTTGCAAGTCGTGCGTCATTTTAAAGAAAAAATCGCTGCGGGAGAGCTGCAGCCCGGGGAAGAAATGCCGTCAAGAAGAGAGTTAGCAGGAACTTTAGGCATCAATCCCAACACAGTTCAACGAGCGTACAAACGAATGGAGGAAGAAAAGTTGTTGTATACAGAAGGAAATATGCCCAGCAAAATAACGGAAGATACGAATGTATTGACTCAAGTCCGTCACGAATTGATGTTGGAAGCTGTGGAAACCTTTATCGCAGCAGTGAAGCCGATCGGTGTTTCTTTGGAGGAAGTCCAACACAAAATAAAAGAACAATTTCTTTTGGAAGATGAACAAGATGGAGGCGAAACAGCATGATCGAAGTAAAACAAGTAGAGAAACGATTTGGGCGTAAAAAAGTATTGAACGGGATGTCGTTTACCGCAAATAAAGGTGAAATCACTTGTTTGATCGGAATCAATGGATCTGGTAAAACAACCATCTTGAACGCCATTATGAATTTGACGCCGATCAAAAATGGGGAAATCTTGATTGGCGGAAAGACGTTGACGAAAGAGTCTTATGAAAAAATAGCGTTTATTCCTGATGCGATCACGATGATGCCATCTATGACGATTCAACAAGCGATGGACTTTATGAACGATTTCTATACTACATGGAACCAAGACAGAGCAACGGAGATATTGAACTTTTTCAAATTAAGCTCGCAAGATAAAATTTCGACGTTATCAAAAGGGAACACAGCAAAAGTAAATATGCTGCTAGGACTAGCGTTAGATGTAGATTACTTATTGATGGATGAACCATTTTCTGGAATTGATATTTTCAGTCGTGAACAAATCGCTGCCGTGTTTACCAGTCATTTGGTAGAAAATCGAGGAGTCTTGATCACGACTCACGAGATCAGCGATATTGAACATTTAATCGATAAAGCGGTGTTGATAGAAAATGGAAAAGTATTGACTGAATTCAACGCAGAAGAAATGCGCGAAGAAAACGGGAAATCAGTCGTAGATGTGATGAGAGAGGTGTACCAACCATGAAAAATTTTATTAAATTAGTCAACTTTGAACTGAATCGATTCTTTCCGATTTATGCTGCTTTAGGGATTTTAACGATCATCTTGCAAATCGTTGGAGTATTTGTAACAGCAAATGACTATATTTATCAAGTTAATGAACAAATAAAAATGGGAATAATAAAAGAAAGTGCTGTTATTCTTGAGATTGGTCGAATGGGAATGGACCGTTTCACTAGCAGTTTATGGTTTTGGGCGCCTATTGCGTTATGTGTTGTCACTTTGATTATTTATAGTTTGTTCATTTGGTACCGGGATTGGTTAGGAAAAAATACGTTTATTTACCGTTTATTGATGTTGCCAACAGAAAGATTGAACGTATACTTTTCTAAAGCGGCAGCTATCTTCATAATGGTGTTGGGGTTAGTCGCATTACAGTTGGTCTTATTGGTTGTAGAAAGACAACTTTTCTCTATGTTGATTCCTGCAGTGTATATTAAGACATCGACCATAAGCCAAATAATTCAAGGATCTAATCAATTACTCCTTTTGTATCCAGCTTCTTTTATTGCAGCAGTAGCTAATTACAGTAGAGGTTTTATAGCGATTTTGGTGCTATTTACGTTGATTTTATTAGAACGCAGTTTTAAATTCAAAGGGTTACTATTAGCTGGAGTCTATAGTGTATTAACACTCGTATGTCTATTTTCTCCTTACTGGCTGCAAGCAATCTTTAATCGCCAATTATTTTTCACAAGTGAAATATTCTGGATTTCATTAGCATTGACTTTTGTGATCGGAGCAGTTTCTGTTTGGATCAGCCATCATTTATTAAACAAACGGATTACCGTCTAACGGGTCTGCGTCAAGAAAGGGAGGAGAAAAAGAATGAAGAAATATTGGAAAGTAATTGCTTTAGTACTTTTTAGCGTAATCACTATCAGTAGTTTTTATGTACAAAAAGCTTTAGCAAATACAACGTCACCTGAATATACGATTGAAACTCGTTCAGGAGATGCAACCTATATTAAGGATATGATTTTATCAGGAGATGTCAATAACGAGGAAAATATGTACTGGGATTTTGTACAGATCAGTACAGAAGGTACAAAAGCTTCAGAAGACTTTTCATTTAATGAGCAATTGGATTATATTTATACTTACAGTCCAGAAATACAAACTATGTACCACGAACATCCTAGTTTTCTGCGTGATAAAAGCGTGAGCGCTAATTTGTATTATGAAGATGAAGCCAGTATTGTTTTTGTAGATACCTATACGGAAGATTACAATCTACCTTACGAGCAAATGGAAATCGCTTTGTTGGATAAAAAAACTAATGATGAAACTCAAATGATTGTCGATATTCCTGAGTATGAAAAATATGATGACATTTACATTGAAAACGTTCAAAAAAGCGGCGAAGAAGTAATGGTTTTTACTGTGAATTACTTTGATGATCAGCAATATGCGGAGCTGCACGTTTATCGAGTAGATTTAGCAACTGGAACAGTGATAGAAGATCAAATTATCCAGCCGGCAGCAGGCGAAACGGGAGCAGATTATTCTTCTATTTTACTAAATACACTTACTGGGCCACACGATTCAAAAGAAGAACGTTACATGATCTATGAAAGCAGCCTAAAAGATGAGCAGGATGTAGATACTGATGAGATACTGCTATCGGCCTACGATACAGCATCTGGTAATTTGAAAGAGCTAACAGTTCCAAATGAATTGAAAGAATTACCTTTATATCCAGCCATGACGGTTCATGAATCATCTATCTATTACACGAATGCTGTGGAAAATGGGTTTGAGGTCAGTCGATTTGATATTGAAGCAAATGAGGTTGCAGAAACACAGTTTGTTAGTCTGCCAAGTGAAGTGATGACGAATTTTACTTCACAGACATACTATGAAGAAGAAGCCTTTTCAACTTACATTGATGAAAACGTCATTTATTATGTCAGTGCCGTAAAAGAAAATTCAGGACAAGACATTGCAATCGTAGCTGCAGACTTTAATACAGGAAAAGTATTGTATGACGGAAAAATTATTGATGCACCTGAAATGAATGAGTCATTTAAAGATAATTTGTTGACCATTGATTGGATTTATTTTAACTAAACGTAGGAAAGAAGCTGGGACAATAACTTATTTTTCCTAGACTAAATAAAAAAAGAATGTTCCTTTTCTCCTTTCTTAAGGGAGAAAAGGAACATTCTTTTTTATAGAACCATTCAAAGGTGGATTATTGTTCCAGCTCTCTTCTCATTGAAAAGATTTTAGGTCAGCACAGGTAATAACACTGAGATAAACGGCCTTTAGCTGACTTGTGGGGAACATTCTGGTGCTCACAAGTCAGCTATAAGAGATAAACCTGCCTTACGCCTCAGATTTTCAGCTCCACAAGTCAAGAAAGGAAGAGTTACCTGACTTACCACGATGATTTTAAGACCCACAAGTAAAGTAATAGGCTCCCCCTTAGTAAGCACGAGACGAATCGAGTAAAAGCAGAGTTGCCAAAAAAGTAATCCCCCTTACTTTAATTTAATATAGATAGAAACACACACTCCCAAAACTATCGAACAAAATAGTTCATAGTTTTGGGAGTGTGTGTTTGAGAGTCCTTTTGTTTTAGTATATTTCAGTTACTAGGAGGTTTGTCCCAGTTGTTTTAGTTAGCGGGTTGCACCATTCAAGAATGGGTTGGTGTCAATTTCTTCTTGAACAGTTGTCGCGTCGCCATGTCCCGGGAACAAAACAGTATCGCCTGGGAGCGGCATGATGTATTTGCGAATACCGTCTATCAAGGTTTCATGACTTCCATATGGAAAATCAGTCCGGCCTACACTGCCTTTGAAAATAACATCTCCGACAATCGCAAACCCGTGATCTTTGAAAATGAAAATAGTGCTTCCAGGCGAGTGCCCTGGAACGTGCTGCATTTCAAAGGTGAATTCGCCGATAGAATAATTGCCCATTTCTTCCAAATGAACATCAGCTGGTTTGGTAGAGATCACGTCTTCGATTTCTGGATGGCGTCCTGAGCCGTTTTGTGCGGGGTCTACTAACCATTCCTTTTCGATAATGTGTTGATACACTGGTATGTCATAAGTATCTCTGATGTCATTTAATGCTCCGATATGATCGTAATGCGCATGAGTCAAAACAATCGCGATCGGGTTCAAATCGTGTTCTTTCACGATATTTTTAAGTGTTTCAGGTTCTGCACCCGGATCGAAAATAAGCGTCTCTCGATTGTTGTCGCCCACTAGAAAATAGCAATTTTCTTGGATCGATCCAACGGTTGCTCCATATAAATCCATGTTGTTGCCTCCTCATTCTATTTATGTCTAGTATAAAGTATTTTTGAAAGATTGTCTTACACAAAGAGTGCAGGATAGTAAGGAAGCCTATTGAACTTAAGAAAAGCAAAATCAATTGCCGAAGCTTGCTAGGCATCTGAAGCAGACACTTTTTTCAAGAAGTTTATTCAATAATGAGAATTTTGAAAGGAATTCCCGACGAGTTAGTGCTAAGATAGTTAAAAGACTGATTTTTAGTAAGGAAGGGGATTTTTATGAAATTAAGTGTTTTAGATCAAGCTCCGGTGACTCAAGGAAACACAGCAGCAGACGCGCTGTTAAAAGCAGAAGAACTGGCTGTATTAGCTGATGAATTGGGGTACACACGGATGTGGATGGCGGAGCACCATGGGACTGAAAACTACGCCAGCTCGGCACCCGAGATTACGCTAGCTTATTTAGCGGCCAAAACTAAAAATATTCGCCTAGGTACAGGCGGGACAATGATGATGCATTATTCACCCTTGAAAATGGCAGAAGTCTTCAAAACGTTGAGTGCATTTGCTCCAGGACGGATCGATTTTGGTGTAGGGCGTGCTCCAGGTGGAGATCACGCATCCATGTTTGCGTTGGCGCAAGGAAATCGACCTCAGTTGGATAATATGTATGAAAAATTAGATGTGGCGCTGGAATTAATAAATGATCTAAAGCCTGCAGATAATCTGTACAACAAAACAATCGCTGCTCCTAGCGGTATTGTACTGCCTGAAGCTTGGTTGTTGGGTTCTAGTGGAAGCAGCGCTGTGCAAGCCGGCCGGAAAGGGATCGGTTATTCTTATGCACAGTTCTTTACAGGAGTGATGGAAAAAGCTGTGTTAGATCAGTATCGACGCAATTTCGAACCTAGTGCTTTCATGGAAAAATCCGAAATCAATGTAGCATATATGGTTACCGCTGCCGAAACTACGGAAGAAGCGGAATATGAAGCATTGCCGCAGGATCTGGTTCGCTTGTGGATGTCTCAAGGAAAAATGGGGCTGATTTTAACACCAGAAGAAGCGCAAAATTACCCTTTGAGTGAAGTAGATCGTCTGAATATGTTAGATAACCGGACTCAGCACATCGTAGGTTCGGCTAAAGAAGTGGCAGCAAATCTGATGCAGCAACAAGAACGCTATGGTTTTGATGAAGCCATGATTTGCAGTATCCCTCACTCACAAGAGAAACGATTGGATACGTATCGCTTGTTGGCGAAGGAATTGCTGTAATAATCAGTGCTTATTTGTGTTTAGGAAGAACTTCTAGAGATATTTGATTCAAAAATAAAGCGGAGAGAGAAGTTGTTTTTTCTCTCCGCTTTATTTTAATAGGTTTATAGAAATTAAAAAAGGTCCGAGTGTGTTCCAGTTCGGATAAAAGATACAAGATGTTGAGAAGGATAAAACTTATAAATCAATAGCCAGTCACTATTGCGTCCAGCAATATGACATTCCCAGCAATCGAGATAATCTTTTGTTGGTTCTAAGAGATGGGAACGATACTCTTCTTCTGATAAAGGCACTTCTTCAATGATCATTTGTATGACCGTTTTAAGTTTTTCCAACTTATAATTCCGTTTTTTTAAACGTTTCATATCTTTTTTAAACGTTTCATATCTTTTTTGAACTTTGTCGTTTGTATCATTTCCAACATAGCGGCTATTTTCCTAAACTATCCTCAAAAAGATCATCAATAGAAGAATAGCGTTTGCCCGTTCCATTTTTAATCATTTCATCGGATTCCTTAATTGCTGCAAATGTCTCATGATTAAATTTAGGTCGAGTGGGTTGAAACGGAAGTCCATTGTCTGCAATAACTTGTCTAAAGAAGACGTTAATGGCTGTACTGGTATCCATTCCAATGTTGTTCAAAACGTCTACTGCTTGACTCTTAATGTCTTCATCGATTCGAACTTGAACAACAGCTTTTTTTGCTTTAGTTGCCACTAGAATCACCCCCCTTGTTTATTTTTATTATACTCTTTTGTAATGCTGTTGTAAATACATCTGCATGCAATTAGCTCAAGTAGTGCGAATGTATCTGATTCAGAAAAAAACTGTTTTTATCTTCTCAAAGTCTTTGATGAATTTTTTAACTTGTTTACCAAAGAAATCTATAGTATTCTAATGTTATCTTTTGGGGAATGAATGTCTCCCTAAGCAAACTGCTTAAACCGCTTGATAAAGCTGATGACTTCTGCGCATAGGCCGCAGTCTGTCTTCAGCTTTTTTTGCGGGATGCAAGAGGTAAGCAATAAAAATAGCCGTTGTTTTGAAAGGAATAGAAAATGAACAAATATCTATCGGAATATAAAGAAATTGGACTTTATGCGATTCTGGCCATCTTTATTGGCCTAGTAGTGGGCATATTAGATACCTTATTTGGGAGAGTATTGCTTATGATCAGTGCCTTTCGGGACAGCCACTTTGTGTACCTGATTCCATTCCTGCCTTTAGCAGGTTTATTTATTGTATCTATGTACAAAAAAATCGGAAAGAATACCCAGAAAGGTATGAGTTTGGTTTTTGCAGCTGGAAATGAAGAGTTGCGGGAAATCCCGAAGCGTATGATTCCGTTGACCATCATCGGCACTTGGATCACCCATTTATTTGGCGGGAGTGCCGGTCGCGAAGGAGTGGCAGTCCAAATTGGAGCGACCTTTTCGCATGCAATCGGTCGCAACATACCCTATAAAAATGCCTCAAAAATAATGTTGATCACAGGAATGGCAGCCGGATTCGGCGGTTTGTTTGAAACGCCATTTGCAGCTACATTTTTTGCCTTAGAGGTATTGGTAGTAGGAAAACTAGAGTATTTAGCATTATTTCCTGCTTTAATTGCTGCTTTGGTAGCCAGTTCTGTCTCGCATTTTTTAGGGCTGGAGAAATTTTCAGTCCACTTAGAATCCTCTGTGAGTATGGACGGTCAAACGATTTTAAAAATGATTCTTTTAGGGATTTTATTTGGCGTAGTCGGCGGTTTGTTTGCCTACTTGCTGGGCTATGCGAAGCAATATATTGGAAAGAAAATACCGGACTTGAGCAAACGGATTTTCTTCATAGGTCTGCTGCTCAGTGTGCTGCTCTTCATTCTCCATCTGGAAAGATATTCAGGTTTGGGAACAAATCTGATCGCCGCCAGTTTTGATGGAGGCAGTATCTACAGCTATGATTGGATCATCAAATTTCTATTGACCATTCTAACTTTAGCGGCAGGGTTTCAAGGAGGAGAGGTTACGCCACTCTTTTCTATTGGAGCTAGTTTAGGAGTTTGGCTGGCGCCGTTATTCGGCTTGCCGATAGAATTCGCGGCTGCTTTAGGGTATGCAAGTGTGTTTTCTTCTGCTACAAACACCCTCATTGCACCAGCTTTGATCGGTGCAGAAGTTTTTGGATTTGATTACCTTCCGTACTTTCTGATCACCGTTAGTATTTCCTATGTGTTCAATGGAAATCATTCCATTTATGGAGGACAAAAAACCATTTTTTAACTGAAAAAGTTCTACATCATTTGACGTTGGTAAGCGGAAAAAAATTTAATTGTAAACGTTTAAAAAGTCTCATTCCTAGAAATTTTTGGAGGAATATGGGGTTGCTTATAACCATGAAAGAGGATGCAATGGGAATTACTTAGCGTTAGGCTTTAGCCGTTACGCTAAATTTGACGCTTGCAAGCCTTGAGACGCGGTTTTCGGCTCAAGGCGTTCCCATGGTTCTCCACGAGCTACACCGTAGGCTGGAAAAAATTTCTTTACCAACGCTAGAAGATGAAGATCCACTGAAAAAGGCTCTGAGAACAAAACATTCTCAAAGCCTTTTCATCATTTTATTTTGTAGCGCCTTCTGTAATCCCTTGGATAATGTATTTTTGCAGGAACATATACAGCAGTATGATAGGAATGATCGCCAGTACCAAACCAGCTAAGGCTAATTCCCATTGAATCGTGTACTGTCCAAAGAAGTAGTACATTTGCAAGGGAATGGTGTACATGCCGTCTTTATTGATGACCAGTGAAGGGAGCAAGTAATCATTCCAAATGCGAATGGAATTCAAGATAATAACCGTCACTGTCGTTGGTTTCAGTAGCGGGAATACCACGCGCCAAAAGATTTGAAAAGGATTGGCACCGTCTAAAATGGCTGCTTCGTCCAAGGATTGCGGCACTGACCGTAAAGCTCCAAAATATAAGAAGATAGACATACTGGAACCGAAACCTAAGTTCATAAAAGTCAGTCCCACGCGATTCAGCATATCAAATCGTCCAAATAAACTCACCAAAGGAATCATCAACGACTGAAAAGGGATCAGCATTGTAATCGCACAAATAAAATAAATCACGGAACTCATTTTTCCTGGATAGCGAGATAAGGCATAAGCTGCCATCGAAGAGAACAAGACGACCACGATGATACTAGCTACGGTGATCATCAATGAATTCATAAAACTGCGCGTATAATCTAAACTTTCATACGCTCTAGGGTAATTTTCTGTGGTCAATAGTTCTGGCCAAAATAAGGTGTTGGTAAAAATTTCTCTTCGGGTTTTAAAGGAGTTGATGAAAATCAATACGAAAGGGTAAATCCACGTCAGAGAAACTACTGTACCTAGAATAATGACCAGCCATTTATGCATTTTTTCTGTTTTCATAGGTCAATTTCTCTCTTTCGTGTGTAATAAACTTGCGTTAACGAAATGGCCGCTACCAATAACAAGTAGACGATCCCTTTAGCTTGGGCATATCCTTGCTGGTACTGGAAGAAAGCCGTGTTGTAGATATTCATAGCTACCATCTCGGTAGAACCAAAGGGAGCACCATTCGTCAAAGCCAAGTTTTGATCGTAGACTTTGAACGCATTTGCCAAAGTTAAAAACAAGCTGATCGTAAAAGCGGGAGCCAGCATCGGTAGTTTGATTCGCCAGAATGTCTGCCAAGTGCTTGCACCGTCAATGGAGGCCGCTTCATTGATGTCGCCCGGAATGCTGTTTAAAAATGAAATGTAAATGATCATGATATAGCCGCTCATTTGCCATAAGAACACGATAACGAGTCCCCAAAATCCAGTCGTTGTATCTGCCAGCCAACTGCTGAAAAAACTAATGCCGGTCAATTGGGCGATGCCTTCGAAGGCTTTGACAAAAATAAATTGCCAGATAAATCCAAGAATGATCCCCCCGACTAAATTGGGCATGAAAAAGATCGTTCGAAACAAGTTGCTGATTTTTCCTGTCCGCTGCGTCACTAAAAGAGCCATACTCAACCCAATGACATTAACGCCAATAACAGAAACGACCGCAAACTTGACCGTAAACCAAACGCTGCTTAAAAATTGGTTGTCATTCAATAAGCGGGTGTAATTTTCTAGACCGATAAAGTTCATCGTGTATCCGTCAGAATCCGTAAAGGAAGTATAAATCCCATAAAGTAGAGGGATGAAGATGACTAAAGATACTGCTAATATGCTTGGGAATAGAAATGCCCAATAAAAATACTTTTCATTTTTTCGTTTCATTCTGTTGTTCGCCCCTTTTACCTTTAGGATAAGTTATTGCGAAAAAGAAAGAGAAATAGAAGAAAAGTTCTTCTATTCCTCGGTTGCAATGTCTAGCGCATTTCTGCAAATCGATTAGAAGTATTGGTTTCAAATTCATCCCAGCTGATGTCGCCGTTCAAATATTTTTGATATTCTGGGAACAATACTTGTTGGAACCAACCATCTGGATATTGTTTGTGCGTCATCGCGCCAGTCTCGCCATCCAGTAATGCTTGATAGATTTGTTGAGAAACCGGGTCGCTGATAGCTTCCACATCGTAACCTTCCTGTGCCGGCACGAATTCAAATTCTTCCAAGACTGCTGTTTGGCCTTCTTCAGAAGTGTACATCCAGTCTAAGAATGCTTTTGCTTCTTCCACAACAGCTTCGTCTAGATTCTTGTTGATTCCAATGTACCAAGGAGCTCCGGCGATGATTTTACCGGTGGTATCGTTTTCGCCAAATACAGGCAAAATGCCCATTTTATTGGCGGCGAATTCAGGATCAATACCATTCAAAGTAGGGACGATCCAGTTTCCCTGGTGCACCATAGCAACTGCATCGTTGATAAACAGTTCTTCCACAGAACGACTGTAATCAATCGTTAAAATAGGCTGTACATTGTACTGATTGAACAAGTCAGTGTATTTTTGCATTTGATCGCCATATTCCCAATTTAATTCAGTCGCACTGTAGCTTTCCAAAATACTGTTGTTGAATTCAGGCGAAGTAAAGTTGGCTGAGAATTGGTTGGCGATATAATTTTCAGCGCCGCTGAAGGCAAACACTGCATCAATACCCAACTCTTCTTTTTGACTGTCCAAAGTTTCTACAGCGGTTACAAAATCATCATAGCTTTGAATACCTTCAGGGTCGACACCCGCTTGTTCGAAGATTTCTTTGTTGTACATCCAGCCGAATCCTTCGATATTCATCGGGATTCCTAAAGGCACCCCGTCAATCGTTCCACCTTCCAGCATGCCTTCGATCACTGTATCGCTCATTTCCAATTCCGTCACATCCAGCAATGAATCGCTATAACGTTCTACTTCCGGCAAACCGCCTAACATCATTAAAGCCGGCTCATCTCCAGAAGAAAATTTCGCTTGCAGAGCTGCAGAACCTTCTCCGCTTCCTACTGTTGTAATGTTGACGCGAACATCAGGATTTTGTTCTGTATAACTAGCTGCTAAGGCTTCTAATTGAGTGGTAATCTCCGGCTTTTGGCTGAAGAATTCCACGACTACTGCCTCAGAATCACTGCCTGCGTTATCACCTGAACCTCCGCCACAAGCGGCAAGAACGGCAGCTGTGCTTAAAAGTGCTAAAGATAGTTTGATAGTTTTTTTCATGATGAAATTCCCCCCTTTGATTATGTAAAACTGTCCAAATGAACTCTTAGACAAGAAATAATCTGTATCTCACTGGTGTTTGATAAAGCTCCTTTCTGACTAAATGTTGGATAATCAGAAGCTAGACTGAGTAGAGAAAGTGCGTGGTGTAAAAGTTGAAACAAACTTGTTAAATAAATTTTAGCAGACTTGTATGCGTATTCAAAACAATATGGATTTTTGCAGATAACAGCTTGCTTAAAGTTGATTTGAAAGCTAAAATAAGCTAAACGAAACTGTTTTCATAAATTAAGAGAACGAGTTACAGGAGAAAAGTATGCCAAAAATGATTTTCTTTGATATTGACGGAACTTTAGTGACACACAACAATTCGATTCCAGCTTCTACCAAAGCGGCGATCCGGAAATTAAAACAAAACGGCATTGTCCCGGCCATTTCTACGGGAAGACCGCTCACCTTGATGCAAGAAGTGGCGAATGAATTAGAAATTTGTACATTTATCGCGATGAATGGGCAATATGTGGTATATGAAGGAGAAGCGATTTATCAAAATCCGCTGCCTCAAGAGTCGATTGCGCGGCTAATGAAAACCGCTCAAAAGCGTAAACAAGGCATAGCTTTTTGCGGAAGCGAAAAGATCACCGGGAATTCAATGATTCTGTTGGCCAATAGAGGTTTCGTAAAGTGGCTGCGACCCTTTTTTTCGAAGATGGCTCCAAAAAGTGCTTTAAGACTGGTCAATCGCCGTTTTTCTGCCAAGCCGATTCAACCAACGGATTATGAAGATCGCCCGATTTACCAGTGCATTTTGAATGCCCCGGAATCCGATGACGCTTTTTATGCCAAAGAGTTTCCAGAGTACACCTTTACGCGATCGAATCCTTATTCTGTCGACGTCATCAGCAAAGGCGGCTCAAAAGCAGTCGGTATTCAAAAATTGTTGGAGCATATTGAAGGCACTCTTGAAGATACCGTTGCTTTTGGAGATGGATTGAACGATATGGAAATGATCCAATACGCCGGAATCGGGGTAGCCATGGGGAATGGCAGAGTAGAGTTGAAGAATTTAGCTGATTTGGTCACCGACACTGTTTGGAATGACGGGATTTACAAAGGATTGGACGCATTGGGTTTGCTTTGACACATTGAAATGCAACTAAAACCAGCTGCTTCTTCGTGAGCAGCTGTTTTTTTTATCGCAAGTAACGGGCCTGTCACTACCTTGTACCAACTGCCAGAGACGAATCATTTGGTTTTATCTAAGCGTCACTATATAATAAGCTTAACAAATGATAACGTATACAATTCCGCTCTTTTGCAAGCCGATAAAAAGGTTGGGAAGAGTTTTTTTCTTCTAAAAATACATCTTCGATCAAGCAGCAACCAAACTAACTCATATTTCTAAGTGTATCAAATCAACAAGAATAATTTTATAGGAGGGTAAGATGATGAAAAAGAAATTAGGGGTACTTTTTTTTGGATTGTTTAGCGCATCTTTATTAGCAGCATGTACGGGCGGGCCAGAAGCCAACCCTGAAGATTTTGCTAGTGGAGACGACAATACCATCACTGTATGGGCTTGGGATACAAACTTCAATATTCCTATCGCAGAGAAAGCAGCTGAATATTACAAACAAGCCGGCCATGAAGATGTGACCGTCAATGTTGTCGAGATGTCTAACGAAGATACCAAACAAAAATTGGTTTCAGGATTTACTTCAGGAGTATCTGAAGGATTGCCCGATATTATGCTGATGGATGATTACGACGTACAAAACTACATTACGAATTACGAGGGTAAATTTGCTGAATTGTCTAGCGAGATTGACTTTTCACAATTTGCCGAATACAAAGTAGAAAATGCTACGAAAGATGATGGTGTTTAGGCTATTCCGTTCGATTCTGGTTCAGCTGGTTTGTATTACCGCACAGATTACTTGGAAGAAGCGGGATATACACCGGAAGCTATGCAGGATTTGACGTGGTCTGAATTTGTGGAGATTGGGAAGGATGTCAAAGAAGCAACCGGCAAATGGTTCGTGGCATTTATTCCAAACAGAGGAACTCATTACATTCAAATGGCCATGCAATCTGCAGGTTTATGGTACTTTGATGAAAATGGAGAGATTTACTTGAAAGACAATCCTGCTGTACGTGAAATGGCGGAAATTTTGAAAGCCATCGAAGAAAACGAACTGGCCAAACCGGTAGATTATTTTGCTCCTGAAGGTATTGGAGCTGTTACGAGCGGAGAGGTGGCAGCTGTCAATTCAGCGATCTGGTTCTCAGCTACGATTCGTTCAGCAGAAGACCAAGCGGGCAAATGGGCATATACAAACGTGCCGCAACTGGAAACAGTCGATAACGCCACTCCTTATTCGAACTTAGGAGGAGCCAGCTGGGTCATTTTAGAAGACTCGCCAAATAAAGATCTGGCCATCGATTTTATGAAGACACAATTTGCCGGGAATGATGAATTCTATCAAGATATTTTAGTTGAAAACGGCGCCGTAGGAACTTATTTGCCATCACAGAGTGGAGAAGCTTACCAATTCGAAGACCCGTTCTTCAATGACGCTCCAATCTACAAAGACTTCTCGGACTGGATGGCTGAGATTCCGGGAGTGGATTATGGAAACAACACTCAGGCTGCTGTAGATGCTTTGCGTTCTGTACTGCAGGACTACTTTGACGGCAACTTGACACTAGACGAGATGTTGGAAAAAGCGGAAGAAAACTACACGATGCAAGTTGGAGAATAATTAAAACTACTGGATAGGGTGAAAGGAGAGATGAAGATGAAGGCTCATCCGAAAGAAAAACACGTTCGCCGTCAAAAACAAGATGTCTGGAAATTTATCGTTTTTGCAGTCGTATTAAGCAGCATCTTCCTTCTTTATCCTATTTTTTATTCCCTGTACCTGTCACTGCACAGTATGCAAGGTCTGCAGTCGGTATTTGTAGGATTTGGGAATTATCTGCGGATGTTTCAAGACGATATTTTTTTAAAAGCCTTGATGAATAATTTTACTTTCTTGATTTTCCAGGTGCCTATTATGGTAATTTTAGGCTTATTGATGGCTTTCCTGTTGAACACACCCAACCTAAAGGGCCGTACTTTTTTCAAATTAGCTCTGTTCTTGCCCTGCGTGACATCTCTGGTTTCTTATGCAGTATTGTTTAAGATGATGTTTCAAATCGGAGGGATCGTCAACAACGCTTTATTGGGTATCGGGATCGTTCAAAACCCCATCGATTGGTTAAACAGTCCTTTCTGGGCAAAAGTGACCGTCATTATTGCACTTTGTTGGCGGTGGACGGGATACAATATGATTTTTTATCTGGCAGGTCTGCAAAATATATCAGATGACACCTTGGAGGCTGCTGATATTGATGGCGCCAACGGCTTCCAGAAATTTTTTCAAGTCGTTATCCCGCAATTGAAGCCAGTGATCGTTTTTACCACTATTACTTCAACAATCGGGACCATTCAATTATTTGATGAAGTTGTCAACTTAACTGGCGGCGGTCCATCGAATGAGACACTGACTGCAGCGCAATTGATCTACAACCATTCCTTTATTTATACGTCCAACTTTGGTTATTCAGCTACATTATCTTGGGCACTGGTAGTGATCATCGCTGTCTTGTCGATTATTCAATTGAAAATATCTAACCGAGACTAACATTTGCCAATGAAAGGGGAGGAGGAAAGATGAAAAAATTAACCAGTGTATTGAAATATGCCTTTCTGATCATCAGTTCCTTTATTTCGATTTTTCCTTTTTATTGGATGATTGCAGGTGCTACCAATACGACCAATCAAATCGCAGAAGGAAAACTGACTCTTGGGAACCAACTGTGGGTCAATTTGCAAGGATTACTGGGTGCATACAACATTCCGCTGATTATGTGGAACTCGCTGAAGATCTCGGGCATTACCGTTATTTTCAGTTTATTGGTCACCTCGCTGGCAGCTTTTGGCTTTGAAAAGTTTAAAACTAAAACAAGTGAATGGATCTACACCGTCATCTTACTGTTTATGATGATTCCACTGGCAGCGCTCGTTATTCCGCTGTTCAAGATCATGGCCGGCTTGCAATTGGTCAACCAACATTTGGCCATCATTCTTCCGGCGGTCAATAATCTATTCCTGATTTTCTTTTTCAGGCAAAGCTTCAAATCTTTTCCAAATGAAATCATCGATGCCAGTAAAATAGAAGGTGCCGGCAATTATGCGATTTTCTTCCGAATCGTTTTTCCCATGATGAAATCTACTTACGCTGCGGCCGCTATTTATGCGTTTATGAATTCTTGGAACAGTTACTTGTTGCCCTTGATTTTCTTGCAAACAGAAAACAAGTACACCATGACATTGCTGATTTCTAGCCTGTCTTCCGCTTCTTACATAGCTAATAACGGTATGCAAATGATCGCCATCGTCATCGCCACCATACCGACCTTGATCTTATTCTTGTTTATGCAAAAAGGGTTTGTGAAAGGGATGACGGGGTCGCTGAAGATGTGATTGTTTGTATTGGGATAAGAAAAAGCGAGAGCTAGGGGTGGTGTTCCAAAAATTGATTTTGGAATCATATACCCTGGCCTCTCGCTTTTTTTGTTTGTAGTGAGTTTTTTATAAAACCTCAAAATGCATGCATAATTTCGAATGCTATGACACGAAATCATGTATTGAATACTCCTAACAAAAAAGAACCCCATTCGCATAGAATTCTCGATACATGATTTTATACAATTTCATGTATCGTATGTGTAAAATATAGAGTATTAATTACTTACTTCTGAGATATAATAACAATAACTAAATGAGTAACTATTGAATTCAATTGGAGGTCCTAATGAAATTAAATCTATTGAAGTTTAAGGAAGATGATTTTGACTATTATTATCAACTTGTTTCAAATGATCGTGTTATGTCTCAAATCACTG
>NZ_JBGQQS010000024.1:0-43030 GCF_045528365.1 Desemzia sp. FAM 23988 | reverse complement strand
CACACATATGTGTGGTGACGATGGCAAGAAGGTCACACCTGTTCCCATGCCGAACACAGTAGTTAAGCTTCTTAGCGCCGAAGGTAGTGAGGGGTTTCCCCTTGTGAGACTAGGACGTTGCCGCGCATATAGTTATTCCGCAATAGCTCAGTTGGTAGTAGCGCGTGACTGTTAATCACGATGTCGTAGGTTCGAGTCCTACTTGCGGAGTTACATAGTATTTTCATGTATAGGGTACAAGGAAACTAGAATCTGGAGAGTTGTCCGAGCTGGCCGAAGGAGCACGATTGGAAATCGTGTAGGCGGTGAAAACTGTCTCAAGGGTTCGAATCCCTTACTCTCCGTTGTGAAATTTTAATGTAAGTTATGGCCCGTTGGTCAAGCGGTTAAGACACTGCCCTTTCACGGCGGTAACACGGGTTCGAATCCCGTACGGGTCATTGTAATAAAGGTTTATTCAAACCTGGAGGTTTAGCTCAGTTGGGAGAGCATCTGCCTTACAAGCAGAGGGTCAGCGGTTCGAGCCCGTTAACCTCCATTGCAACAAATTAAATTATGGTCTCGTGGTGTAGGGGTTAACATGTCTGCCTGTCACGCAGAAGATCGCGGGTTCGATTCCCGTCGAGACCGTATTTTTGAAAAAATAGAATAGCACTAATTTTTCCTAATGCATATGGCCCGGTAGCTCAGTTGGTAGAGCACTTGATTGAAGCTCAAGGTGTCGGCAGTTCGACTCTGTCCCGGGCCATTTGGAGGGGTAGCGAAGTGGCTAAACGCGGCGGACTGTAAATCCGCTCCTTCGGGTTCGGCAGTTCGAATCTGCCCCCCTCCATTATTATTTTAGGGGTATAGTTTAACGGTAGAACTATGGTCTCCAAAACCATCAATGTGGGTTCGATTCCTACTACCCCTGTTAGTACATTTAAATTATGGCGATTGTGGTGAAGTGGTTAACACACCGGATTGTGGTTCCGGCACGCGTGGGTTCGATCCCCATCAGTCGCCCTTTTTTATTGGGCTATAGCCAAGCGGTAAGGCAAGGGACTTTGACTCCCTCACGCGCTGGTTCGAATCCAGCTAGCCCAGTTTGTTTAAATATTATATTTTGGCGGTATAGCCAAGTGGTAAGGCAGAGGTCTGCAAAACCTTCATCACCGGTTCAAATCCGGTTACCGCCTTATGACTTTAATAAAAGTTAAAACTTGCAATTAGTAATCTTGCCGGCGTGGCGGAACTGGTAGACGCGCTGGACTCAAAATCCTGTGCCCGCGAGGGCGTGCCGGTTCGATTCCGGCCGCCGGTATACTAAAAAGCAACAGCGTATAATAGCGTTGTTGCTTTTTTTATACTGTTATATACAAATTTCGGTTCTACAACATTTGACGTTGGTAAGTAAAAAAATGTGAGTTTATAGCAGATTTAACAAACTATAAGTCGATGGAGACAATAGAATTAGTTTATTTAATTCCTAAACGACAACATTTGGATAAATAGTTTGTTATACTAGAAGTAAGAGAACAAGTAGGAGAGATGATCGTGAATAAACGTTTAGGAAAATGGCAGATAATTGTTGGAAGTTTAATTGTGCTCATGGGAATTTTTGCGATAGCTATCCAACCATTAGTTGCAGTTTTGGTTATTGCTTATGGACTGTATATAGTATATGTAGGAACTAGGATTAAAAAAGGCAATCATCCATTCCAAAAGAATAAAGATCATCATTGAGGTAAAGAATTCATTCCAAAAAAGGAATGAATTCTTTTATTTAAAGTAAAGTAAGCGCTTTAATAATAGGTGTTTTTCTGTTATTATAAGAGTGTAATCGAGTCACTATAAATTTTTTAAGTGTTGCTGGTCAACTTTTAGAAGTTTGAATAAGAAAAGAAAGGATGGGAGAAAATAGTCGGTTTAAAAGTTTTTGAAAAGTTGCAGCAATAGGTAAAGATGGTTCCAATAATCTATTAATTGTGAGGAGTGTCGCCATTGTCAACGAAAGAAAGATTTTTAAAATCAGAAATTCGCAAAACAAATCACCTGTTTTCTTCATTACGTTCTATTATCGAAACTTCTATGTACAGCAATAATATTCAGTTAGTCACTACACTTGAAGATGCCTATGGATTAGCACATGATGCTGTCAATACGATTGTGACTGATTTGGACGTTAAATTTCCTGAAAAACTAGGATTGCCTCAAAGCGCTAAAGTTTTAGTGGAAAATGGAAACAATGTTGTAGGAAGAACTGCTGTAGCAAAAAGAATACAAGGAGAAAATCCTGAAGAAGATAAAAAAATTAAATCTTTGGTTATGGATGCCGTTTATGATGGTACGCAAAAATTAAGATACAAAACAACAGCTTATGTAGGATTAGATTCTGATTTTATGGTGAAAGCTCATTTAACGGTACCAGAAGGACAAGAAAATAACTTGTATTCTTGGTTGTTAAATTTCCAAGTGACCAATGAAGAATACAACACGATGTATCAATCTTCCGTTGAAATCAATGAAGGAGATATCATGATTTACCAAGATGCTTATTGGCATCATCCAGATTATCCATTAGGTTTAGCCTATTTTGATCCTGAACACAATTGTGCCATCATTCTTGGGATGAATTATTTTGGGGAATTAAAAAAAGCTACACTTACTTTAGCATGGAATATTGCCCATAATGTCGGTTATGCCTCTTGTCATGGCGGACAGAAGAAATTTACTCTTAAAAATAACGAGAGTTACGTTTCAGCATTTTTCGGACTATCGGGTTCAGGTAAATCGACCTTGACTCATGCCAAGCATGATGATAAGTATGGAATCGAAGTATTGCATGATGATGCTTTTATCATTTCTTTGGAAAATGGCTCTTCCATCGCTTTAGAACCGTCTTATTTTGATAAAACACAAGATTATCCTGCTGATCATCCAGAAGTAGATTACTTTGTCAGTGTACAAAATGTAGGAGTCACTCAAGATGAAGAGGGGAAAAAAGTCCTGTTGACAGAAGATCTACGTAACGGAAATGGGCGGACAGTGAAATCCCGTTATTCTACGCCAAATCGAGTAGATAAATTTGATGAACCGATCAATGCTATTTTCTGGATCATGAAAGATGAATCGCTGCCGCCAGTCTTAAAAGTAACCGATCCAGTGTTGGCCACGACGTTTGGAGCCACTCTGGCTACTAAGAGAACGACTGCTGAGCGTTTGAAAAAAGGGGTAGATATCAACAAGTTGGTTATTGAGCCTTATGCTAATCCCTTTAGAGTTTATCCGTTGATCGATGATTACAATAATTTTAAATACCTGTTTGAGAAAAAAAATACCGATTGCTACATTCTGAACACAGGTTTCTTTTTAGATAAAAAAATACCTAAAGAAGTCACTCTGGAAGCAGTAGAAAAAATAGTGGAGGGAACAGCTGAATTCAAATCTTTTGGCAATTGTTCAGATATCAGTTATTTAGTAGTCAACGGATTTGAACCGGGTTTCTCTAATTCGTCTTATACGGCTTTAGTGGATGAAAGAATGAAAATGCGTGGCGAATTTATCAATGAACAAAATCAAAAAAATCCATTAAATGTATTGCCTAACGAAGCTTTGAAAGCTGTATTAAATCTAATAGAAGAATTTTGAGTAAGCGTAAAATAAGAATGAGTTCTTTACAGTTCATTCTTGATTTGCGTAAGAAAAGCAATTCTTATTGTAAGAATTGCTTTTCCATTTTTTGAGTGGGGAGGAAGATACATGCCAGGCCGAACGATTGAAATGACAGAAACAGTTCTTAGAGATGCTCACCAAAGTTTGATGGCTACTCGAATGTCCACAGAAGATATGTTGCCAATCATTGAAAAAATGGACCGAGTAGGATACTTTTCTTTAGAATGCTGGGGTGGAGCAACATTTGATGCAGCCATTCGCTTTTTAAATGAAGATCCTTGGGATAGGTTGAGAGAAATACGCAAACGAGCTCCGAATACAAAGTTGCAAATGTTGCTGCGCGGTCAAAATTTGTTGGGCTATCGTCATTACGCAGACGATGTGGTTGACAAATTTGTCGAAAAAGCGATGGAGAATGGAATCGATATTTTTCGTATTTTTGATGCATTAAATGATGTACGAAATTTAGAAGCTTCCTTAAAAGCGGTAAAAAAATATGGCGGGCATGCACAATTGACCATTTGTTATACGATCAGTGATGTGCATACGATCCCTTATTTTGCTGACTTAGCGAAACAAATGGAAGATATGGGTGCAGACTCTATTTGCATTAAAGATATGGCTGGAATACTGACCCCTTATGTAGCAAAAGACTTAGTTAAGGCAATAAAAGAGGTCATCACGGTACCTTTAAGTCTGCATACACATGCTACCAGCGGCACATCTCAAATGACCTATCTGATGGCAGTCCAAGTAGGAGTGGATATGATCGATACCGCTATTTCACCATTCGCAGAAGGGACTAGTCAACCACCTACAGAAACAATGGCTATTTGTTTAAATGAAGGGGAGAATCGTACTAAACTAGATGTTGACCTGTTAGAAGAAGTCGCGGATTATTTTAAACCTATTCGAGATAAATATTTGGCAAATGAATTGTTGAACCCGAAAATGATGGGATCAGATCCAAAAGCGCTGATTTACCAAGTTCCAGGTGGGATGTTGTCTAACCTGTTATCTCAGTTGAAGCAAGCTAATGCTACGGATAAATACGATGAGGTACTGAAAGAAGTTCCTCGTGTACGTGCTGATTTAGGTTTCCCGCCTCTTGTAACCCCTATGAGCCAAATGGTCGGAACTCAAGCCGTATTCAATGTTTTATCTGTGGAACGATATAAGATGGTACCAAATGAAATCAAAGAATATTTGCGTGGTTCTTACGGGCAAACTCCGGTACCGGTAAGCGAAGAATTCAGGAAATCGATCATTCATGATGATCCTGTAGTGACCGACCGTCCTGCAAATCATATCAAACCAGAATTCGATCGGTTGAAAAAAGAGCTGGGCGAGTTGGCAAAATCAGATGAAGATGTCTTAACGTATGCTCTTTTCCCACAAGTAGGCAAAGCTTTTTTAGAAAAGAAATATCAAAGACCTATGATGGTTTCCGAACCAACAGTACAATCTGTAGCTGAAGATGTGGTGATACGAATTTCAGCAAGTATGTAAGGAAAGAGGGGTAGTATGCGAAATTTCACTGTTATGGATGGAGTAGTGGTCACTGTCCTTAGTATGTTAGTTGTTTTTCTCATTTTGATTGGGCTGCAGCTTGTCATCAGTTTATCTCGGATCGTCTTAGAAAGACAAAAAGAGAAATCACAAGCTGCAACGACTCTAGTGGAAGATGAAGAGACGAGAACAGCAGCGGCTTTGATGGCATTGATTTTAGCGAATGAAGAGCAGCAAAATAAGCATTATCAAATCACGTCGATAAAAAGAATTCGTTAAATGGAGGATCATGACATGAAAAATTACGAAATTACGGTTAATGGAAAAGTCTATCAAGTATCTGTGAAAGAAGTCGACACTGAAACTCACTCCCAACAGCTCGCACAACCCACTGCACCTATCCAATCAACACCGCAGCAGAATCATAATACAACTCAGACTGATGGTCATACCATTTCTGCTCCAATGCCCGGTACTATTTTGCGTCTTCAAGTAGCCGAAGGACAAACAGTCTCTAAGGGAGAAGTCTTGTGCATCTTAGAAGCCATGAAAATGGAAAATGAAATTGTAGCTCCCAACAATGGAGTGGTTTCAAGTATCCAAATACGAGCTAATCAGGCGGTAGAATCTGGGGACTCATTGATGGTTATCTCTTGAGGTGAGGAGGAAGGCGAATGTTTGAGGCACTAAATGAACTCATCACTACTTCTGGTCTGGTCAATATGAGTTACAAACACGTCATTATGATCCTATTGGCTTGTGCTTTTCTATATTTAGCCATCAAAAAAGGGTATGAACCTTATCTGCTGTTGCCGATAGCTTTTGGAATGTTATTAGTGAATTTGCCTTTAGCCAATCTCATGTTGGCTCCTCAGGCTGGTTCGTCAGGAGGACTCTTGTACTATCTCTATCAAGGAACAGAGCTGGGAATTTATCCGCCACTTATATTTCTCTGTTTAGGTTCAACGATTGATTTTGGACCTTTAATTGCAAATCCTAAGACCTTGTTGTTAGGCGGAGCGGCACAAGTCGGGATTTTTATTGCTTTTTTCGGAGCTTTGGCTTTGGGAATGACGCCTCAAGAAGCTTCATCTATTGGAATTATTGGTGGTGCAGATGGACCGACAGCAATTTATTTGACTACTCAATTAGCAGATCATTTATTACCCATCATAGCGTTAGCTGCCTATTCATATATGGCATTGGTTCCTATTATCCAACCACCGATCATACAAGCCTTAACAACTAAAGCAGAACGAGAAATTAAAATGGAACAGTTGCGTCCAGTATCAAAAGCAGAAAAAATATTGTTTCCTATTGTAACTACGATATTTGTTATTTTAGTTGTTCCTTCATCAGCTCCACTAATCGGAATGCTGATGCTGGGAAATTTAGTGAAAGAAAGCAACGTTGTACCAAAACTTACTGAAACGTTACAAAATTCATTTATGTATATTGTCACGATTCTGCTGGGGATAACGGTTGGAGCTAAAGCCAATGGGGATATTTTACTCACTATAGAGACTTTACAAGTTGTGTTGTTGGGCTTAATCGCATTTGCTGCAGGGACAGCAGGTGGTGTATTGATGGGGAAATTGATGTGCAAGCTGTCTGGTGGAAAGATCAACCCAATGATTGGTGCAGCAGGCGTCTCTGCCGTTCCGATGGCTGCACGTGTAGTTCAAAAAGAGGGAGCAAAGGCCAATCCTTCCAACTACTTGTTGATGCACGCCATGGGGCCAAATGTAGCAGGTGTCATTGGTTCTGCAGTAGCTGCAGGTGTGTTGTTATCTTTCTTTGGTTAATGAAGAAATGAGGAATAATAGCGTATGGTGGCAGGAGGGGATTATTTGGAAGCTTTTATCAATGGATTATCAGCAGTTACTTCTGGTCAAATCATTATGATGGGAATTGGAGCTTTGTTGATTTACTTGGGTATCAAAAAGCAGTATGAACCAACATTGCTTATTCCGATGGGGCTTGGCGCTGTATTAGTCAATATACCCGGCTCTGGATTGATTAGTCAAGAAATAAATGGACAGACTCAAGAAGGAATTTTAGATGTTCTCTTTGATTTTGGGATTTCGAATGAGTTGTTTCCATTGTTGATTTTTATCGGTATCGGAGCAATGATCGATTTTGGACCATTGTTAAAGAACCCTTTTATGTTTTTATTTGGAGCAGCAGCTCAATTTGGGATCTTTTTTACTATTTTAGTAGCGATTATATTTGGATTTGATTTGCAAGAAGCTGCTTCTATCGGAATTATTGGAGCGGCAGATGGTCCGACATCCATTTTTGTAACCAATCAGTTAGCGCCTCATTTATTGGGACCCATTACTGTAGCAGCATATTCTTACATGGCCTTAGTGCCTATCATTCAGCCTATCGCCATCAAAGCGGTCACTACAGAAAAAGAACGGAAAATCAAGATGACTTACCAAGCAGAAACGATTTCTAAATCAACTAGAATTTTATTTCCAATTAGTGTTGTTTTTGTGGCGGGCTTTGTCGCTCCAGCTTCATTGCCGTTAGTCGGTTTTTTGATGTTTGGTAATTTGATGCGGGAATGCGGTGTATTGGATCGATTGAGTCAGTCCGCACAAAATGAATTAGTCAATCTGGTCAGTATTTTATTGGGATTGACCATTTCAGTAAAAATGACGGCTGATCAGTTTTTAAATCTTAGTACACTTTTAATCATTGCTTTTGGTCTGGTGGCATTTGTAATGGATACCATCGGCGGGGTTCTATTCGCCAAGTTTCTGAATATATTCAGAAAAGAAAAAATCAATCCGATGATCGGTGCTGCTGGTATCTCTGCATTTCCTATGTCAGCTCGAGTTATCCAGCGAATGGCCCATACTGAAGACAATCAGAATTTCATATTGATGTATGCAATTGGAGCGAATGTTTCTGGACAGATTGCCTCGGTTGTAGCTGGAGGCTTAGTATTGAATTACTTTATGTGACCTTGTTGTAAAGATCGTTTTCTTGAAGGGAGGCGGTAGAATGTTTGATGTAGATTACACAGCTTTAGAAAAAGGATTGGAACTTATGGGTATTGGTATGTTAGGAATTTTTGCTGTCCTGTTTATTTTGTACGTGACGAGTATTTTGCTGATCAAATTATTTCCGTCAAAAGGGGATAACCCTTCAGTAAAAAACTAAATTAAAAAAGGAACGTCAGGACAATAACTTTACTGTCTTGACGTTCCTTTTTAACTGTTCATTTAGCTCTGTACAGAATGAATTTTTTTCAACAGGGTTTTAGTGAAAGTAGTTTTTACAGCTATTGTGGCTATCCAGCCAAGACCGCTTACTGAAAAGAAAAAGAATAATGCTGGCCATCTCAACAATACAAAAAGCAATACTCCAGAGATGAGGAATAGTCCCAAGCTGATGAGCGGATGACCAGCCATTAAAACAAACCCCGTTAAAAATTTTTTTGGCAAAGAAGTAGTCAGCTTTTTGGTTAACGGGAAATAGAATAAAGCTGTCAATCCAAAAAGAATAGAAGCGACGTAAATCACGTACTTATAAACTTGTATCCAAGCTGCTGGAGAGGATAAGCTGGCTAAATACCAACTGTCTAGGAATAGGATTGCAGATATTCCGAAAACCGGCAGCCCAATTTTGTATCCTTCCCAAAAATGTGATTTAAAATAATGGTGAAAAGTTTTAAAAATAGGCACAGACGTTTCGCCTTGTGACCACAAATGCAAGATATGGAACAAGGCATTTGTGGCTGGAATTGCGGTAACTAAAGGCAGTGAAAACAACAGCCATACAAGGTTCAAAACAGCCAGTCGGGATATCCATTCGGTACCTTCTACAATTCCGTTGGTAAAGTCGAATTTTTTCATCAGAGTTGTCCTTTCTACCGATTTACTGTATATTTTCATTTTTTTATCCTTTTGTTCCGCCAGTCAAGTCCATTCCTTGAATGAAGTATTTCTGAGCGAAGAAGAACAATAAGACTGTTGGGATCATGACTAAAGTAGCTCCAGCCATCAAATAATTCCACTGGGTAGTCGATTGATTTTGGAAAGTTTGTAATCCGATTTGTAAGGTATACATCTCTTCATCATGAATATACAACAATGGTCCAAGAAAGTCATTCCATGCTCCGTTAAAGGATGTGATCCCAATAGTAATCAATGCTGGTTTAGTCAAAGGAACCATTAAATGACTCCAGATATACAAATGATTTGCACCATCAATCTGGGCGGCTTCAATCAACTCATCATTGATCGATAAATAAAATTGACGCATCAAGAAGATATTGAAGGCACTACCGAAGAAAGACGGGACGATCAACGGTAAATAAGTTCCTACCCAGCCGATTCGAGTGAATAGAATGTATTGTGGAATCATGGTAACAAATCCTGGAATCATCATGGTAGCTAAGACGAGAGAAAATAAAATGTTTTTCCCTGGGAAAGATATTTTAGCAAAACCATAGGCGATAAATGAATTGGACACCACATTACCTAACACAACAAAAAACGTGATCAGCAAAGTGTTTCTTGCATATTTGAAAAACGGAAAGGCTGCAATGGTTTCTGTATAATTGGACCATTGTAAAGTTTCCGGAAAGAAGCTTGGCGGGAAGCGCACGATTTCTTCCATTGGTTTTAAAGAAGTAAAGACCATCCAAAAGAGTGGAGCTAATAGAACAATACTTACCCCAATCAAAAGAATGTAAGAAATGAATTTATTTGCATTACGTTGTCTTTTCCGACTCTTAAAGTGCTGCTTTTTAGGAATAATTTTTTCAGTTTGTTCAGAAGTTTTTGTATTCGAAACATTTTCAATCATTCACTTCGACCTCCTCCATAATGTACCCAACGAGGAGCCAATTTTAAATTCACAAATGTTAAACTCAACACGATAACAAATAATACCATAGACATAGCCATTGCATACCCCATGTCAAAAGCCACAAAAGCTTTGTTCCACATATGTAAATTGTAGAAGAGAAGGGAATTCGCTGGACCATTCGTGCCACTTTCCGACATGACATAAGCTTCTTGGAAAATTTGGAAAGCTCCGATAGTTGATGTAACTACATCATAAAAAATAATGGGCGTGATCATTGGTAAAGTAATGTGACGGAATCGTTTAAAAGCACTGGCTCCGTCGATTTCTGCTGATTCGTATAGTTGGTTTGGAACGTTTTGCAAAGTCGCCAAATACAGCAGCATTGCGCCTCCCACACTCCACAGTTTCATTAAGATCAGAGCCGGTTTTGTCCATTGGGGATCAAATAACCAAGCAGGACCTTGAATCCCGACCCAAGCTAATATAGTATTTATTAAACCTGATGTAGGAGAGAGCATCTGCATCCATAATACATAGACGGCCACACCAGATAAAATAGCGGGTAAATAAAAAATAGTTCTGAATATGGAGATTCCTCGCACGCGTTGATTTAATAAGACGGCTAATAAAACACTCCCAATCGCTGTCAAAGGAACATTGAACAAGACGTAATACCCCGTATTATAGAGTGATTTCCAAAAAAGCTCATCTTGTGTAAACATTCTTCTGAAATTATCAAAGCCGATAAAGTCCATTTTGGAAGTCAAATTGTAGTTAGTAAAACTTCCATAGAAAGAAAATAGCATTGGCCCCAACATAAAAATAACGAAACCAATGATAAATGGAGAGACAAAGAAGAGGCCCCAAAGAGCATCATTTTTTTGTTTTTTAGTCTTTTTTTTCTTTTGCTTTTCTGTTGTAGCAGCCAATTTTTTCACCTCTTTCGTTTAGTACAAAACAAGGCGACAAAGAATAGCCTCTGTCACCTTGTCTGCTGAGTCATTTTGCTCATGAAATAAACCGTTATTCGTTTTGTTCAACGAGATTCTCAACTGAAGCTTGAGCTGCTTCCAATGCTTCTTCAGGTGATTTATTTCCCAGCATCACATTATCAATTTCTCCATTCACTAAAGAACTAAAGTCAGGTGCAGTCAAAGGAACAGGAGTGATCACTGTGTTTTCTAAATTGCGGTCAGCCATTTCATAAATCATTTGGCCTTCCTCATCTAAATCAGGATGAGTTGTCAGATTAGTGTTAGCTTCTTGGTTTGCCATAATATCAAAACTATTCAAACCAAATTTTTCTTGAACTTCTGTTGAAGTGAGGTATTTCATAAACTCATAAGAAGCTTCAGGATTTTCTGCTCCGTATGGGATTTCTAGAACGAAACCGCCACCCCATGACCAATTTCCGCTGCCTTCTTCATGTTCTGGTAAAGGTGCTACACCAAAGTTAAAGTCTTCAGGTGCATTTTCAAGTAAATTGGTGTAATAGTTGATATTTTGAGCTCGAATACCCACTAATCCAGAAATGAATGGATCAGCAACTCCTGAGCCGAATTCTGCTTCATATGAATTGATAGTGTCAGCACCATAGTAGTCTTGCCATTCTAAGATCCACTCAAGAGCTTCTACTTTTTCAGGTGTATCAATGGTCACATTACCTTCGTCATCGAACCAGCTTACGCCATTATCCGCATTTAATGCCCAAACATCTGCGCCTACATTCCAAAGCGGGTAAAATCCGATGCGTTCCCATGAATCTCCGTCTTGTACATCTAAAGCACGAGCGTATTCTTCTAATTCTTCCCATGTAGCAGGTGGAGTCTCAGGATCTAAGCCTACTTCCTCAAAAGCATCTTTATTGTAAAAAAGCACTTGGGTATCTGTATTAAAAGGCAACGCATAGGCATTATCTTCATAGAATACGGTTTCCCATAAATGAGGATAGAAGAGAGATTCCATATCATCTTCTTGGTTGATGTAGTCTTGAAGGTTCGTTGATTGTTGTGCTTCTGCACGTTGTTGAACTGAATTGATGTCTTGAACGATAACATCAGGTGGATCCCCAGCTGCAATAGAAGCTAGTGATTTGGTCCATATGTCTCCCCATGGTTGATAAACGTACTCAACCTCGATTTCGTCTTGTGATGTATTAAAATCTTCAATAATTTCTTCAATAGCGTCTCTGCGTAAACCAGAGCCCCAGAAAGACCAGAATTCAATCGAAACTTTATCTCCATCCGCTCCGGTATCTTCGGAATTATTTGCTTCTTCATTTCCTCCTCCGCATGCTGCTAATAAAAGCGCAGTTCCTGCTGTAAGGGTCAAAGAAAGCCAAAATTTCTTTCTTTTAATCATTGCTACCACCTTCACCTTTCTAAGTTATAATGGGAATAGCAGAATTAATGTCGGCACTTAACGTAAGGGCATACATTAATGAGTGCTTCTTCAATTTTGATGATATACTATAGTTTCGAAGTATTCAAATAAATAGCCTTAAATGATATAAAAATAAAAAAACTGCTTCAATCAGGTATTTCTTCCCCTCCGCAACTATTTTGGCTATAATTTACCTATTGACAAAAAGAATGATGCCGCTAAGGAGACTAAACAAGATGAGACAAACAAATGAAGAAAAAATTAACCGTTTAGAAGAGCTGAAAGAGACATACGATAGATTCAAAGAGAAACCTTTTCAATTAAATCTGAAAAGGGGAGTACCTGGCAAAGATCAATTAGCCTTATCTGAACCGATGTTGAACATTTTAACGCCGGAAGATCTGTATCAAGAAACTGAAGCTGATTTTCGTAATTATGGTGTACTGACAGGGATCCCTGAAGCGAAACAATTTTTTTCAGAAGTATTGGAAATTACCGCTGATGAGGTCATCATTGGAGGGAATTCGAGCTTGCAGTTAATGTATACTGTTTTAGCCAGCAAAATGTTTTTAGGACAGTCAGATAAAAATTCAGCATGGGCTAAAGAAAAGGTAGTCAAATTTTTATGCCCAAGCCCAGGTTATGATCGACACTTCAATGCAACAGAAAAATTAGGGTTTGAATTGATTCCTATTGAAATGACTTCAACTGGGCCGGATATGGATCAAGTAGAAATCCTAGTAGCTAATGATGCTTCAATCAAAGGAATCTGGTGTATCCCTACTTACAGCAATCCTACAGGAGTGACCTACTCGAACGAAGTAGTCGACAGATTGGCTAAAATGAAAACTCTTGCTCAAGATTTTGTGATTATGTGGGACAATGCTTATGTCGTGCACCACCTTAAAGAAAAGAAAGAACATGTTCAAAATGTATTAGAAACCAGCAAATCATATGGAACGGAAAAAAGAGTTTGGATGTTCTGCTCTACTTCAAAAATTACTTTTCCAGGTGCCGGGGTAGCAGCTTTGGGAGCTTGTAAAGAAAATATTGATTGGGTTACAGAAGTTCTTTCTGATCAGACGATTGGATTTGATAAAGTCAATCAGAAACGTCATGTGAAATTCTTGAAAGATAAAAAGCATTTACTGCAACATATGGAAAAACATGCTGAACTATTGAAACCAAAATTTGACAGCATCAGTAATCTTTTTGGAAACTACTTTGGTGAAGAATCAACGATGTTGGAATGGACCGAGCCAAATGGGGGGTATTTTGTGCATTTAACGACAATGGATGGCTGTGCAGACAGAATTGTTGAGTTATTAGCGGATATTGGAGTGAGCTTAACAGAAGCGAATGCCTCTTATCCTTATGGAGTCAACCCACGAAATAACAGTATCCGTTTAGCGCCAACATCTATCTCAGTGGAAGAAATAGAAGCCGCTGTTAAGGCAATTTGTTTGTGTGTAGAAATGGTTAGTTTAGAAAAAGAACTGGACTCAAACAAATAAAGTGTGAAATACTTTTCAGCATGCTAAAATAAATGAGATAAAGGAAATAAAAAGGTTATTTATGAATTTAAGGAAAGCGAGTGGATAGCTATGTCAAAAGGAACGTTTTGGTTAGGAGCATTGATTGGAGGAGCAGCAGCCTACACAGCAGCTATGTTATATGCACCAAAACCAGGTGATGAGTTACAAGAAGAATTAATGGAGAAAGCAAATCGCACGAAAGAAACTGGAAAAGATTATTTTGATATTGCTAAAGATAAAAGCGAAGATGTCAAAGCGGTACTTCAAGATGCTTCAAAAGGTGTATCTGTTAGCTTTAAAGAAGCCTCCAACAAAATTTCAAGTCAAGCCAGAGTAGATGGTCCGATCTTAAAGGAAAATCTAAAGGGATTGAAAAATAAAAACTCCATGAGTAAAGACTTGTTAAAAGCCAATCTTAAAGCAGCAGCACAAGATGTGAAAATCACTGCTGGTGAATTGAAAAATGATCTTTCGGATGTTGGAAACAATGTTAAAATCTACTCTGGAGAGCTGGCTAAACAATCGAAACAAGAAATCACCGAAGCCAAAGAAGAAAGACAAGGTGAAAGAGAATATGAATTGTATCAAGAAGCCTTTGAAGAAGAGTTGGATATTGAAAATACCTTTAAAGAATAAAGTACTTTAAAGAAATTAAACAACTCATAAAGTCTCAACAAAAAATAACCCTTCTGAAATTCACTTTACTCCATGAATTTCAGAAGGGTTATTTCAATCAATCATCTTGTTTCTTTCCGTCTTTTGTATAGCGAATAACGGAAGAATCCTTATTCTCTGCAATTTCTTTGGCGCGCTTTACAGCATCTGCTTTTTTATCAAATGTATCACTTGGACGCTTAGCATCTTCTGTTTTTACGACCCAAGTGTCGTCTTCAAAATAGACTTCCACATCATTGTCCAATAAATCTGGATTGGAGCTGGAGGTATCATGTTTGTCAGTTTTGGTTGGGTTCTTTTCGTTCTCGTAGGCTTCTTTTTCATCTTTTGAAGCATCTGACAACCATTCTTTTGCTTGTGAGATTGCAATAGGAATGGCTCTATCTTCTGGATAATCATTGTCGAGTAGAGCATTGCCGATATCTATGGCTTTTTTACGCAATAAAGGGTCGAAATTTTTAAAAGCATTTGGAAAATCGTTCATATTCCATGGCATAGTATCTATCCTTTCTATCTGAACTATTTCCCTCACAATGTATCACTCTTTAACTCACTCAGCAAATGAAACGATTTATAAAAACAAAAAAATACTATGGAAAACTACTTTCTGTTAATGTAAAAAAATAGGACTTATGGTACAGTTGATTTATAAAAAAATCACGCGAGGAGCGAAGCTCATGAAAAAAGTGCTTATTTTAGGAGGCACGCGTTTTTTTGGACGTAAAGCAGCAGATAAACTGATTTCAAAAGGATACCATGTCACTTTCGCTACAAGAGGCAACAATAAAGTGCCAAAAGGCAAAAATGTCGCACACGTTGTACTGGACCGTTCTGATGCGGAACATGAAGGATGGAACGATATTTGCGAAAAAAAATGGGATATTGTATTAGACAATATTTGTTTCACAAAAGAAGATGCGCAAATCATTCAAGAAAAGCTGGGTGGAAAAGTAGGGTATTACTTATTCACTTCCACATTATCCGTTTATAAAGGAAGCAAAGATGGATACAGTGAAACAGATTTTGATCCTTGGTTATTTGATTTGGACAGAACTAAAGAAGTTACTTATGGAGAAGGCAAACGTCAAGCAGAAAAAGTCTTGTTTGAAGACGAAGCTTTTCCAACTGCGGCTTTAAGGATTCCAATCGTCTTAGATGTGAATGATTATACTGAGCGTCTGCACTATTATATTCGTCGAATGATGAATGAAGAAAGTTTCCGTCTATATCGTGCTGATGCGCGCATCAGTTTCATTAAGGGAAGCGAAGTAGCTAATGTTATGATGTGGTTGATCGAAAACCAAAAAACAGGGGTCTACAATGCGAGTTCAAATGAAACCGTTGAACTGGAAACGTTGATGCATTGGATCGAAGAAGCCACTGGAAAACAAGCCAATATTGAATACACTTCTGATGAAGAAAACCAATCGCCGTTTAGTCTGAAGGAAGACTGTTATTTGAAAGTGACGCGTTTAGAAAAAGAAGGGTATCCTGTACCGGATTTAAAAAGTTGGCTGCAACCGTTGATATACCAATTAACTGCCGAACTAAAACAGGAAAATAACTAAGGTCTAACTAGTCTGGTGAGGAGTTTCAAAGAGTTGAAAAAGATAGAAAAAGCAAAAAAATTCTTGCAAGAAAATCTTGATTTGTTTCAATGTCCTATTTGTCAAGAGCCGTTTCAATCGGTAGATGGAAATAGTCTGGTGTGTGAAGAAGGCCACAACTTTAATATTTCTAAAAAAGGGACGGTTCATTTTTTAACAAAAGGGGTCTCTAATGAATACGATACGGAGATGCTGTCTTCACGTTTTCGGATAGCTCAAGCGGGTTTGTTCAACATTATGCTGGACGAGATTATGGAGCACATTGAAGAAAAAAACGGTACAACCATTGATATTGGATCTGGGGAAGGTTCTCAATTAGACTATCTGTCTTCATTGGGGCTTGAAGGAAAGCAAATCGGATTCGATATCTCCAAAGATGCGATTGCTTTAGCGGGAAGTCATTTTACAGATGCTTTTTGGTGTGTGGCTGATTTGGCTCATTCTCCATTTGCGAGTAAACAAACTGATACATTATTGAACATTTTTTCTCCTTCGAATTATCAAGAATTCAAAAGAATGCTGCGGCCTAATGGAACTCTTCTAAAAATTGTTCCGGATAAAGATTACTTAATAGAACTAAGAAACGTGCTTTATCGAGATCGAGAAGAGAAGCAATCGTATTCGAATGAACTGGTTGTCGCAAAGTTCCAAGAACACTTTCCGGAGAGTCAGATTTACACCATTCGATATACTTTTCCGCTGACGCTGGAAAACTATCAGGATTTGGTGAAAATGACCCCTTTGAGCTGGGGAGCAAGTGAGGAAGCTTTAAAATATGCGGTAGCTCATCCACTGAAAGAAATTACGATACATGTTTGTTTATTAGTGGGTAAAATGCCAGGATAATCAAGCAAATCAAACGATTTCCTAAAAAAGTCATTTTTAGTTGAGACAAGAAAACTATTTAAAAGATTTCCCTTGCATTCATATCATGATGGTGTTATATTGTTATTTATAAGCCAAACAGGTTCATTCGTTTTTATCAGTAATCCCATCAGATGTTGATAAAAGTTAATGAGATCAAGAGGCTCTACTAACGTATCGTTTCGCAGTGCTGGACACCGAAGCGATACGTTTTTTTGTCGTTCAAATTTGCATTTTCATTAAATTGAGTGTTTTTTGATGTTGACAACCGCATTACTGTCATTCTTCAGCCATGATCTAGGATACTATGAGCAACCTATATCCCAACTAAAGTTCTATCTGATTTAGCTTATAAGATAGTTAGCTGTTACTTACTTACGTCAAAAATTGCGGAACCGTTTAAAAAGACAGGATTGAATTGTAACAGACTAGACAGAGTAAATATGATAAAATAAACTTACATTCTTAAATTATGAAGACGACATGAAGGTTGGGATCGAGATGACCAGTGGGACTTTATTAAAAAAGCGGATCATTGAGGAAAGTAAACGAATCGGCATTGATAAAATCGGGTTTGCTACAGCAGAACCGTTTGATGGTCTAGAGGAAAGATTGAAAGCTCAACAAGCAAAAGGGCACCATTCTGGATTCGAACACAAAGTCATTGAAGAACGCGTTTATCCAGAGTTGATTTTTGATCAGCCAAAATCTATTATCTCCATTGCTTTAGCGTATCCTACAAAAATGAGTGAGCCTCCGCAGAGAGAAAAAGGGGTTCGACGTGGAGAATTTGCGCGCGCTTCTTGGGGGCAAGATTACCATGACATATTGCGGAATCGTATGGAGCGCCTCATCGATTATATACGTGTGACCGCTGATAAAGAAGTGACTTTTAAGCCGATGGTAGACACGGGCGAATTAGTAGATGTTGCCGTAGCTCAACGAGCGGGAGTGGGGTTTATTGGGCGAAATGGCTTGCTGATCACAGAAGAATTCGGCAGCTATGTGTATTTGGGAGAAATCATCACTAATCTAGAGTTTGAGCCAGACGAACCTGTTCCTTTTGGATGCGGGGAATGCATGCGTTGTGTCACTGCTTGTCCTACTGGAGCATTACTGGGAGATGGAAGAATCAATGCTAAACAATGCCTTTCTTACCAGACACAAACCAAAGGGATGATGGACGAACAATTCCGCCGTAAAATCGGACATGTCATTTACGGATGCGATATTTGCCAAATTGTTTGTCCTTATAATAGAGGAAAAGATTTTCATTTTCATGATGAAATGGAACCCGATCCTGAAAAAGTGATGCCCAAATTAAAACCATTGCTGATAATCAGCAACAAAGACTTTAAAGAGCAATTTGGCTCAATGGCTGGTTCCTGGAGAGGGAAGAAGCCGCTGCAGAGAAATGCTATTATTGCCTTAGGAAACTCGCGTGATCGGACTGCTTTGCCGGATCTGTTGCGCTGCATCGAAGAAGATGTTCGTCCCGTAATTCGTGGGACAGCAGCTTGGTCTATTTCCAAAATAGTCACAAAAAGAGATGATCTGGTGATCGAATTTCTACACGAAGCTTTGGAGAAAGAGACGGATGAAGAAGCTGTTTATGAGATTACTCAAGCTATTGAAGTCATCAGAAATAAAAAATTGAAGTAAGTTAATAGGAGAGAGAGAAAGAAACATGACAAATCACATTGCACTATTTGAACCACTGATTCCAGCAAATACAGGAAACATTGCCCGTACGTGTGCTGCAACCAACTCGCATTTACATTTGATTGAGCCATTAGGATTTAAAACGGATGACAAACATTTAAAACGAGCTGGATTAGATTATTGGAATGATGTAAACATTACTTATCATAAAAACTTGGAAGCCTTTATGGAATATTCTAAAGACGGACAGCTGTTTTTAGTCTCTAAATTTGCCAATCGCGTTTACAGCGAAGTAGATTATACCAATACAGAGGAAGATTACTATTTTCTTTTTGGGAAAGAAACAACAGGATTACCGGAAGAATTCATGCGTGAAAATGAAGAGAAGTGTGTACGATTACCGATGAATGATGAACACGTGCGTTCTTTAAATCTCTCCAATACAGCGGCCATTATGATTTATGAAGTATTACGGCAACAAGAATTTTCTGGATTAGAATTGCAACACCATTACGCTAACGACAAACTAGACTAACCTTTACTTGCTTATCTTGGAGAAGTTCATTCTATTCCAAGGTGGGCTTTTTTTATAGTCCAAAATCAACTTCTAAGAAAATAATGAAAAAGATGAATAAAATATGTCAATTTGACTTGTGTATTTTTAATGAAAGGGCTACAATATGACTTGTAAACTATACTTAGGAAATGGAGGGAATCGATCATGATTTATTTAGCAGATTTAAACATTCATAAATTAAGATTATCCTCCTATTCAAAAATCGACGAGTAAATGTAAAGGAAATTCTGCACTCATCTGTTTTTTAATAGATTAGTGCTATTTTTTTGTCTTTTTTTGATAGGAGCGTGGAAAGTTGGGGGAGAATGAAAGAGTTAGTTAAACAATTGTGGCCTTTTTTTAAAACGCATAAGAAGAGATATGGGTGGGGGATATTTGCCATGTTATTCTCAAATGCGGCAGTGCTGATACCACCATATATCATTGGAAATGTGATTGACCAGATTTACAGCAATACATTAACTACTGAAAGACTAATCAGCCAAATCGCTTTATTTGTTCTATCGATCGTAATTACTTATGGAACAGAAGTATTTTGGGGATATCTATTTTTCGGAGGCAGAAACTTATTGGCCAAAGAACTACGAGAACGATTAATGAAACACTTTTTACGTATGAGAGCAACCTTTTATGAAAAATATCGTACCGGAGATTTAATGGCCCGTTCCACCAATGACTTAGATGCAATATCAGAAATGGCTGGTTATGGAATTATGGTAACCATGGATTCGACAGTTTTTCTTGGATTTATCTTGGTCATGATGTTTGTTTCGGTGTCTTGGAAATTGACCATCTGGTCTATGCTGACTATGCCGATCATGGCGTATCTGTTGAAAATACTTGGAGATCGAGTGAATGAGCGATATTTAGCTTCTCAAACAGCTTTTGCAGATATCAATGATGATGTCTTGGAAGGCGTAGAGGGTGTACGAGTCGTGCGTGCGTACGTTCAAGAAGATGCTATGGCTCAAAAATTTGCGGAAAAAACAGAAGAGGTCCTGCAAAAAAACATTTCTGTAGCGCAAATCAACGCCTTGTTTTCTCCGATTGTAAAGATCTTGATGGGAATCAGTTACATTGTAGCATTTGGTTACGGTGCTGTTTTAGTTTCAAATGGAGAACTGACTTTAGGACAGTTGATTTCTTTCCAAGTCTACTTAGGTATGCTGGTGTGGCCAGTTCAGGCAGTCGGGGAACTGATCAACTTGGTGCAGCAAGGTAGTGCTTCTATGAAACGAGTGGCAGAAGTATTGGGATCCAGTGATGATATGGAGCAAGAGGGATACAAAGCTGTACTGGATAGTCAAGATATCGAATATTCAGGAGTCACCTTTAAATATCCCTCTTCTGAGTCTGCCAATTTGGCGAATGTCAAAACTAAAATCGCTCAAGGAAATACTCTGGGGATTGTAGGAAAAACCGGGAGCGGGAAAACGACTTTTATCCGTCAATTACTGCTCCAATATCCTGCAGGAAATGGAGCGGTCACTGTTGGATCTGAGTCCATTCAAGAGTTGAAAAGCGACGTGTTGAAACCAATGATCGGTTATGTCCCGCAGGATTATACGCTGTTTTCTCGTTCAATAAGAGAAAATATTCAGTTCGGCAAGCCAGGAGCAACGGATGACGAGATCATGGATGCAGTTCGTTTGGCCAATTTTGAAGAAGATCTAGCTAGAATGCCTGAAGGGTTGGATACATTGATTGGAGAAAGAGGCGTTGCCATCTCAGGTGGGCAAAAACAACGTGTTTCCATTGCGCGTGCGTTGATTAAAAATCCAGAGTACTTGATTTTAGATGACTCGTTATCTGCAGTAGATGCGAAAACAGAACAAAAAATCATTGATAATATTCAACACGTTCGTAAAGGGAAAACGACCTTGATCACCACTCATCGTCTATCAGCGATTCATCATGCAGACTGGATCATTGTGCTGGAAGATGGGAAAATTATTGAAGAAGGTACACATGCTGATTTGATTGCCAAAGAAGGATGGTACCAAACGCAATACCAAAGACAACAATTAAAAGAGGAGGACACTAAATGAAAAATACAATTAAAGAATTAGTGGTTTATTCCTTCCAGAAAAAACTCCATTTTTCCATTGGGATCTTATTAATGATTGTTGCTGTAGGAGCTGATTTAGCAGGTCCCTTGATTATTCAACGAATCATTGATGATGTAATTGCTCCTTCGAATCAGACGCTGCTAGCTGTCGATTTATTGATCCGTTATTTAGCCGTATTCTTAGGACTGGCGCTTGTAACAGCGATAACCCGGTACTTTAGTTTCTTACTGCTGACTATCGGAGCAAATGAAATCGTTAAAAATATGCGGAATGATTTATTTGCCCATGTACAAAAACTGCCGATCCGTTATTTTGACAATTTGCCTGCTGGAAAAGTGGTTTCTCGTATCACAAATGATACGGAGCAATTACGGATATTTTACGTCGTTGTGGTTGGACAAGTGTTGACCAACTTGATTTATCTAGTAGGGATCTATATTGCCTTGATGCAAATTAGCATTACTTTTGGATTGATTACGCTGTTATTGGTTCCTTTCTTTGTATTGTGGGCAGTTGTGTACCAAAAGTTTGCTGTACCGTTTACTACAAAAATCCGGTCATTGGTTAGTGAGATCAATGGGACCTTAAATGAATCCATTCAAGGGATGTCGATCATTCAAGCTTATCAGCAAGAAGACAAAATGGAAAAAGAATTTACGGATGTAAATGAAGAGTGGTATAAATACAGTTTGAAATTTACGTTATTGGATTCTATGGGCTCGTTTAGTTTTGTGGAAGTGATTAAAAATATTACCTTGCTCTTGTTGGTAGTGTATTTTGGAAACGCCTATTTTAGTTCGGCACTAGGGATAACAGTTGGAGTATTGTATGTTTATGTAGATTACACGACTCGTTTATTTAATCCCATTCAAGGTATTGTGACCCAATACGCTTACTTGCAGACTGCGATGGCTTCGGCGAAACGAGTTTTTGAAATGAAATTAGTCAAAACAGAAGAAGACCAGACAGGCGAATTAGACTTTAAAGAAGGGGAAGTTGTCTTTGATCAAGTTTCATTTGCTTATAAGGATGAAGAATACGTATTGAAAGATATCGATTTTACAGCTAGAAAAGGTCAAACGGTCGCTTTAGTAGGCCATACAGGTTCAGGAAAAAGCTCGATCATGAATTTGTTATTCCGTTTTTATGACCCGACTAAGGGGACGATCACAATAGATGGTACGCCGACCACATCCGTCTCTAGAAAAAGTTTGCGCAGACATATGGGGATCGTGCTGCAGGACCCTTATTTGTTTAAGGGAACGATCGCTTCAAACATTACGTTGGGAGAAACTTCGATCAGTCGTGAAGCGGTGATCAAAGCAATCGAAGAAGTTGGCGGAGACACCTTGCTGCATAATATGCCAATGGGAATTGATGAGCCCGTAGTGGATAAGGGCAGTACGCTTTCGTCTGGTCAACGCCAATTAATCTCATTTGCGAGAGCGCTGGCCTTTGATCCTGAAATATTGATTTTAGATGAAGCAACTTCGAGTATCGATACTGAAACGGAGGAAATGATTCAACATGCAATGGATGTGTTGAAAATGGGAAGAACAACATTCATTATTGCCCATCGCTTGTCGACGATCCAACATGCTGATCAAATTCTAGTGCTGAATCAAGGTCAAATTGTAGAACAGGGAGATCATGAGTCATTGATTCAAAAACAAGGAATCTATGCAGAAATGTATCGTTCACAAAAAGAAAAAAGTCAATAAAACAGAGCAACACCCTTACTTTACAAAAGTAAGGGTATTGCTCTATAATAAGAGAATCATATGATGTAGGTGAATAAATGAAAAAAATTGTTATTTTATTGATTAGAGGATACCAAAAAGGGATTTCTCCTCTTTTTCCACCCAGTTGCCGCTACCATCCAACTTGTTCGCAATATTCGATCGATGCGGTTCGCAAACATGGAGCGATCAAGGGATCAATTATGGGCTTCTTTAGAATTTTACGCTGTAATCCATTTGTCAGAGGAGGGTATGATCCAGTCCCGGAACATTTTTCCATTAGACGCAATAAAAAAAACGAGGTTGAGTAAAAGTTTGCCTTCTACTCAACCTCGTTTTTTTTGCTGTTACATTTGGTCAGGAGAATGTACTCCTAATATTCTTAAATCTTCTTTCAATAAGATAGCGACTGCTTGAACCAAAGCTAAACGGGCTGGTTTTTCAGCATCTTCAGTCAATACACGACTGTTGGCGTAGTATTTGTTGAAGGCTTGTGCCAAATGGATCGCGTGTTTAGCGATTACAGATGGTTCCAACTTACCAAAAGCACGTTGAAGTGTCTCAGGATATTCTTGGATCAGTTTGATCACTTCCCAACTGTAAGCATCATCTAAAGCGTAGAAATCAGCAGCAGAAACTTCATCAACGCCTGCTTTACGCAAGATACTTAAAGCTCTAGCTCTAGAGTATTGTACATAAGGGCCTGTTTCTCCTTCAAATTGAACGATTTCATCGATCGTAAAGTCAAAGTTGTTTAAACGATCATTTTTCAAATCGTGGAAGACAACAGCGCCGATACCTACTTGGCGGGCAACTTCTTCTTTATTCGGTAAATCAGGATTTTTCGCTTCGATTTGTTTTAGGGCCACGGCAACGGCTTCATCCAATACTTCTTCTAGAAGAACGATTTTTCCTTTACGTGTAGACAATTTTTTACCATCTTTTGTGATCAGACCAAATGGAACATGGTGCATATCATTAGCCCAGTCATAACCCATTTCAGTCAGAACAGCTTTTAATTGTTTGAAATGATTGCTTTGTTCATTTCCAACTGCATATAGAGATAAAGCAAAATCATACGTACGTTTACGATAAATAGCAGCAGCTAAATCACGGGTGATATACAGTGTTGCACCATCTGATTTTTTGATCAATGCTGGGTTTAAATTGTATTTTTCTAAATCCACAATTGTAGCTCCGTTGTCTACGGTCAAAATATTTTTTTCTTCTAATAAATCGACAACTTCTTGCATTTTGTCATTGTAGAAAGCTTCTCCATTGAAAGAATCAAACGTGATTTCTAGTTTATCATAAATGCGATTGAATTCTTTTAAAGATTCTTCTTTGAACCATTTCCATAATTCAGTAGCTTCTTCGTCACCATCTTCTAATTTTTTGAACCATTCACGGCCATCGTCTTCTAATTCAGGTTTTTCTTCTGCTTCTTCATGGAATTGAACATACAGTTTCAATAACTCTTGAATCGGATTTTCTCTAACCGCTTCCTCAGTACCCCATAATTTATAAGCAGTGATCAATTTTCCAAATTGAGTACCCCAGTCTCCTAAGTGATTGATTTTGATAGGTTGGTAGCCCATTTTTTCAACAATATGTGCTAAAGCATTTCCGATTACAGTAGAACGCAAGTGTCCTAAAGAAATAGGTTTAGCAATATTAGGAGAAGACATATCGATCGGAACATTTTCTCCATGTCCGATATTGATATCACCGTATGCATTTTTTTGTTCTAAGATTTCTTGTAAGACGTGGGCACTAACGGTTTTTTTATTTAAGAAAAAGTTCAAATAAGGTCCGACAACTTCAACTTTTTCAACAATGGGGGAAGATACTTTTTCTCCTAAATCGGCAGCAATTTGTTGTGGTGCTTTACGGTAAGCTTTTGCTAGTGAGAAAGCTGGGAAAGCTACATCCCCATGTTCAACGGATTTTGGCTTTTCCAATAAGTTAAGAATGTCTTCAACAGACAATGTTTCTGAAACTTGTTCATGCAAGGCTTGAGCCACTTGTAATTTGTAATTCATTGTCATAACTCCTCTAGTTAATTTGTTTTTTAAATTTTGTCTTTGTATTTATGAATGTATTATGCTCAGTAGAAAAGACCCAATCATCTGGAGAACAGTTTTTTTGCATAAAAAAATAGCCCTTTTTTAGTTTTCATGACATCAAACTAAAAAAGAGACGAGAATTCCCCGCGGTACCACTCTTATTGCAACGTCAAATTGACGCAACCACTTGATTCACTGTAACGGCCGAATAAGCCGGATGGAACTAGTGATACTGATCCTTGTTCTCATCTCTCCGAAGTGCGCTTCCTGCAAGTTTTTATTACTGGCTCTCACCAACCCAGCTCGCTTCAAAACATCCTCAAGCAGTACTCTCTTCATCTACGATTGTTCATTCAATTTTGTATAGCCTATTATAACAAAACAACAGGCGAGATGCCAATGTTTTTCAATAAAAAGAATGTTTATTCATTATTATTGTAAAAATAATTAAATTATTAACCGCTTTCTACCTTTTTTTGATATACTGGGAGACAAAGAAACGAATTACATATGGAGGTTTGGCTATGAAAAAAACGAATCGTCAATTAGCAATCAAACAGATTATCACCAATCACGATATTGCTACCCAAGATGAATTGCTCCATTATTTAAAAGAGGAGGGAGTAGAAGCAACCCAAGCGACTATCTCTAGAGATATCAAAGAAATGAATTTAATCAAAACTTCGACTCCTCAAGGTGGTATGAAATATACTTTATACCAAACGAATAATTTGTCTGTAGAAGAGCGTCTGCAATCAACATTGGGCAATGTCGTGGTAAAACTAGAACGTGTACAATTCATCACGATTATTGTGACTATACCTGGAAATGCTCACGTCGCTGCGGCATTGATTGATGCGATCGAATTTCCTGAGATAGTGGCTTCTGTAGGTGGTAACGATACTTGTCTATTGATTTCAAAAGACGAAGAAAATGCGATGAAAATGTATGAATATTTGAATCAATTTATTAAACTGTAAAATTAAAAATAGGATATGTTTAGAAGTCTCATTTTAAAAGAAAAGAGGAATTAAATTGGCTAGTGAATCAGCAAATGAATTACTAAAATTGCAAAATGGCTCTGATATACGTGGAATAGCGGTCAAAACACCGGAACACGACATTACGTTGCATGATCAAACAATCGAATCCATAGCTTTTGGTTTTGCTTGTTGGTTAAAAGAGAAAAAGCAATTGATAATGGATAATTTAGAGAAACCTGTAAGAGTTGCTATCGGACAAGACAGCCGCTTATCTGGAAACCGAATCAAAGAAGTGCTGATCGAAGCCTTGAATAATGCAGGTATCGACGTGGTAGATGTTGGATTATCAACGACACCGGCACTTTTTATGGCCACTCAATATGAGTATTATGCCTGTGATGCTTCCATTATGATCACTGCCAGTCATTTGCCGTTTGAATACAACGGCTTGAAATTTTTTACAGCTGATGGAGGAGCAGAGCACGAAGACATTACTTTTATGTTGGAAAACGCGAATTGGGATGCTGTGACTTGGGAGAATAATCAAGGCATCATTGAACGTAAAAATTTGTTGGAAGATTATGCAGCTGATTTACGTCAAAAAATTCAAGCTGGCATCACGACAGCTCGTAATCCTGAACTTCCTTTAGAGGGAAAACACATTGTTGTGGATGCTGGAAACGGAGCTGGCGGCTTTTTTGCCACAGAAGTATTGGAAAAGCTGGGAGCGGATATTTCAGGAAGTCAATTCTTGGAACCAGATGGCAATTTTCCCAATCATGTTCCAAACCCCGATAACAAACAAGCGATGGCAAGCATTAAACAAGCCGTGCTGGACAATGATGCCGATATGGGAGTTATTTTCGATACGGATGTAGATCGATCAGCTTTAGTAGATCGCCACGGACAAACGGTGAATCGGAACAATCTGATTGCGGTAATTTCAGCAATCGTGATCCAAGAGAATCCGGGAACGACTATCGTGACAAGTTCAGCGACTTCTGAACACTTGAAAGACTTTATTGAACAGCTTGGAGGACACCAAAATCGGCACCTAACGGGTTACCGCAACGTCATCAATCAAGCCATCAAATTAAATCAAGAAGGTGTGCACACATCAGTTGCGATCGAAACGAGTGGTCATGCAGCACTGAAAGAAAATTATTTCCTGGATGATGGAGCTTACTTGATTGCTAAGATCTTGATTGCGGATGCTGAATTATCTGCAGAAGGCAAGGAGTTCTCGAGTTTATTTGAATCATTAAAACAACCTGTTGAAACAGATGAAGTTCGTTTTAAAATCACTACAGATACAGTCCAACAAACTGGCGAGGAAGTTATTGAAGCATTTAAAAACTTTATAACTGATCAGCCGGATATGGAGATTGAAAACAACAACTTAGAGGGTGTACGTGTCAATACATCTGGTGCATATGGAACAGGCTGGTTTTTATTACGCTTAAGTCTGCATGAACCGTTGCTGGTTTTATATTTTGAAAGTGATCAAGCAGATTCGATTGCTCAATTGCGAGAAAATGTTAAACTGTTCTTTAGTCAACAAGAAGGACTAGATTCTTCTAAGTTATAAAGAAAAAAGGTAGAAAAGGGAGTGTTAATGTGGTTCAACCATTAGCTGAAAGTATTACATTATACAACGGAGTCGAAATTCCTAAATTAGGTCTAGGCGTATTTTTGATGAAGGACGAAGAAGAACTTGTGGAAGCAGTCAAAGCTGCTGTCGAAGTTGGCTACCGTCATTTTGATACTGCCAAAATTTATGGAAATGAAGAATACTTGGCTAGAGGACTAAAAGAATCTGGTATTACCAGAGAAGAAATTTTCTTGACTTCAAAAGTGTGGAACTACGACCAAGGCTACGAAGAAACGAAAGCAGCTTTCCAAGAATCATTAGATCGTTTAGATACAGACTATTTAGACTTGTATTTGATTCACTGGGCTGCTCCTAAATACGTGGAAACTTGGAAAGCTTTAGTGGAATTGTACGAAGAAGGCAGAGTCAAAGCCATCGGCGTATCTAATTTCCAAACTCACCATTTAGAAGAATTGAAAAAACAAGAATTGATGCAACCAATGATCAATCAAATTGAGACTCACCCAGAGTTCCCGCAAAATGAATTGCACGAATACATGAAAGAAAACGGCATTATTCATGAAGCATGGGGTCCATTAGGTCAAGGAAAAACTGACTTGTTCAATCAACCGATCATTGTGGAATTAGCTGCAAAATACGGCAAAACACCTGCACAAGTCATCTTGCGTTGGCACTTAGAAAGAGGAGAAGTGATTATTCCAAAATCTGTACACGCTAACCGCATCAAAGAAAACAGTGAAATATTTGATTTCAGTTTAACGGCTGAAGAGATGGAGCAAATGAAATCTTTAGATACTGGTGTTCGCTACGGTAGCGATCCTGATGATCAAGAAAGATTGAAAGAAACTTCTATCCGTCCAGAAGACGCTAAATAATAGTTGGACTGTGTTGTGTCGATCAAATTAAATACACAAAAAGCTCTAGGCGCTAGGAAATAATTCCTAGCGCCTAGAGCTTTTTGTGGTGGTTTCCATAAGTCGTTGATAAGGAAGGTTGGGTACTATTTAACTATCGGAGTGGTTTACCGGTTCGGATTGTGAACTATAGTGGTTCTACTTAATAATCGGCTTGCTTTACCGGTGTGAATTGCCAGCTATAGTGGCTCTACTTAACAATTCGCAGGAGTTATCGGTTCGATTAGTGATCTATAATGGTTCTACCTAATAATTGGGTTGAACCACCAGGCTGAATTATGAGCTACAAAGCTGTTCCTTAACCATAAGGCAGTTTTGAAAAAAGTAAAGGCATCACACGTCATAAGCCGCCTCTGAAAAAGTAATCCTTGTATTTTAAAAGAAGTTAGCTTAGAATAAGCAATGTAGGTGCGTTAGGGTTAGTAGATAAATGATGGGTAAAAGAGAGCTTTTTGATTGCTGAAAGAAAAGCCCCCGCTGATTGATTGAACCTTCCTGACAATACGTTGTAGAAATATGACCGGAGTTCTGCCGTTATCAGAAATTGAGTTGGGTCAACTGAAACTGACCAATTAAGGTGGTACCGCGGAGACAGTATGTTTCGTCCTTTTTAGAGGATGGAGTATGCTTATTTTTTTTGCCAAAATCGTTCGTTAAAATAGGAGGAAGAAAGTATGAGTAATTTACAAAAAGAAGATTTTTCAGCTTGGTATATCCAAACAATCAAACAAGCCGATTTAATGGATTATTCACCAGTTCGTGGGTGTATCGTGTTCAAACCGGACAGCTACGAAATGTGGGAACACATCCAAGAGGAATTCAATAAACGTTTTAAAGAAGAAGGTATCCGTAATGCTTACTTCCCAATGCTGATTCCTGAATCATTCTTTACAAAAGAAAAAGATCATATTGAAGGGTTCAGCCCGGAATTGCCATGGGTAACTGAAGCAGCAGGAGAACAATTGGAAGAACGTTTAGCTTTGCGTCCTACTTCTGAAACAATGATTGGTACAGCCTTTAGTGATTGGGTAAACTCTTACCGCGATTTACCAATGCAGATCAACCAATGGGCAAATGTATTCCGTTGGGAAAAGAAAACTTTACCATTTTTACGCACTTCTGAGTTTTTATGGCAAGAAGGGCATACAGCACACGAAAGCGAAGAAGATGCACGCAAACGCACGATGCGTATGCTGACTATTTATAAAGAAGTAATTGAAGGATTGTTAGCTGTACCAGTATACGAAGGGCAAAAAACACCTTCTGAACGTTTTGCTGGGGCAGTAGATACTTTTTCTGTTGAAGCTATGATGAAAGATGGAAAAGCGGTTCAAGCAGGAACTTCTCACTATATGGGAACGAAATTTGCTGAAGCTTTTGATATCAAATTTTTGAATAAAGACAATCAACATGTACTAGCTCATACGACATCATGGGGCGTGTCTACACGTTTGATCGGTGCTTTGATCATGACTCATGGGGACGAGCAAGGATTGGTATTGCCGCCGAAAGTGGCTGCTAAACAAGTCGTCTTATTGCCTGTTGGTCCATGGAAGAAAAAACCAGAGATCGTGGAACGTTTAAGAGAATTAGAAACCGAATTGAAAGTGAATGGTTTCCGTGTCATTTTAGATGATACAGACAACTCTCCAGGTTTCAAATTCAATGAATGGGAACTAAAAGGTGTGCCAATGCGTATTGAATTTGGCCCTAGAGATATGGAAAATAATCAAGTGATGGTTAAAATGCGCGATCTAGGCGATAAAGAGGCCGTTTCTTTAGATGATATCATGGCTTACGTACCAGAAGCACTTGACAGTATGCAAACACGCTTGTTGGAAACAGCTCGTGAATACCGCAAAGAAAATGAATATACAACGATCGATACATTAGATGAGCTGAAAGCTCATATCGAAGAGAAAAAAACTGCGGGAGAAGTACCAGGGTTTGTCTTAGCTGGTTGGGATGGCGAATTGGAAACGGAAGCTAAAATCAAAGAAGAAACAGGCTTCACAACTCGTAATATTCCTTTCAATCCACCTGTGGTTAAAGAAACTTGTATCGTATCCGGTAAACCTGCTAAACATACCGTTTGGTTAGCAAGAGCTTATTGATCCATAAAAAAGAAAAACATCTCATCAGCGAATGCTGAGAGATGTTTTTTTATCATAACAATCAAAAGAGACCAGAATCCACCACATAACAGGTGAATTTTGATCTCTTTTAGATTAAGGTTTTATTTAGTCCTGTTCTGCTGTATCTTTCATCGTAGACACAGGAGACCAATGCCAATTAAAGCCGTCTTTTTGCAATAAATGTTTACTTTCGATAGGACCCATGGAGCCGCTTGGATAGTTCGGGAACTCCATATCAAACGTATCCCAAGCTGTACGAATCTTATCCACAAATTCCCATGATGCTGCTACTTCATCCCAATGCGTAAAGTTTGTCGCATCGCCGTTTAAACAATCTAAGATCAATTTTTCATAGGCTTCAGGGCTGTTCGCAGTAGTTTCTGCAGAATGAGAACTAGTCAATTGGATAGGTTCAGGTTGAACTCCTGGGCCTACTTTTTTAGCATTTAATTGCAATGCAAATCCCTCGGTAGGAGAGATGAAAATAGACAATATATTTGGAGGCAACGGCTGATTATCGGCTGTTTGGAATAATTGATGAGGAACATTTTTGAATTCGATATCAATTTGTGTCCCTTTTTCAGCCAAACGTTTACCAGTACGGATATATAGTGGAACACCAGACCATCTATAATTATCAATAAACAATTTTCCAGCTACGAAAGTTTCTGTTTGAGAATTTTCAGCCACATTTTTCTCTTCACAATATCCTGTCAAAGTTTCTCCGTTGACAGTACTTCTTCCATATTGACCGCGAACAAAGTTTACACGTACTTCCTCTTCTGAATACAAACGAAGCGAACGCAAAACTTTGATTTTCTCTTGTCGAATTTCATAATCACGGAAGACAGCTGGAGGTTCCATTGCCAACAAGGCTACAATTTGAAGAATGTGATTTTGAACCATATCTCTTAGAGCTCCACTGGTATCATAGTAACCACCGCGTTCTTCAACGCCTAAAGATTCGCTCAAAGTGATCTGAATGTTATTGATGTAGCGATTGTTCCACATGGATTCGATCAAATGATTGCCGTATCGGATAGTCGAAATATTTTGAACCATTTCTTTTCCTAGATAGTGGTCGATCCGATAAATTTGATCTTCATTGAAAGAAGCACGAATGTGATCATTGAGTTCGAAGGCACTTTCGTAATTATTTCCAAAAGGTTTCTCGATCACCAAACGATTGAATCCTTTTTCAGTCAGCAATTGTTGCGATTTAATGTTTTCACCGATGATTCCAAAGAAATCTGGGGACATTGCTAAATAAAACATCCGATTTCCGTCTAATTGATAAGTGTCGTCTAGACGTTCAGCAAGCGACTGCAATGTTTTATAATGTTCGATGTCTTGTACATTATGGGATTGGTAATAAAAATGACTTGCAAATTCTTTCGCATGTTCCTCAGATTCTGCCAAATCTCCAATTTTACTCATGATGATCTCCCGATAATAGTCATCAGACCATTCTCTTCTAGCTGTTCCAATAACAGCGAAATGCTCTTTCAAATAGCCTTTTTTAAATAAACGATAGAGGGAGGGATATAATTTACGATTGGCTAAATCTCCAGTCCCGCCAAAAATGATAAATAGAGCTTTTTTTTCTTCAATCACTCTAACCAAACCTCACTTTCAAGTAATCCTTTAAGACGAACAGGTATTGTTATCTTAAGTTTGCTTCAATTAATTGTACTTTTTTCTGAGAGCAGAATCAATCATTCGTTTTCAAAGAAGTTGATTTGTTATACCGCGTTTACGATAAATTTCTCATTTAGTAAATAGTAATAGCCATTTTATTTTAACATAGGAATCAAATAAAACCTAAATTTGTTAACGGTTGCAACGAATTTCTTTCGTTTTTAAGAATAATGATTCGGAGGAAAAAAAACATTTTGTGCAAGTTCTAATCAGTAGAGGAAAAGAAACCATTTATTATTTCAGTTAAGGTTATTGGTTTAACTTAATTTAATTTGTTCGTATAATCAAAGTATCTATAAATAGAGAGTGGGGAAAAAGTGGACTATTTATTTTTAGTTTTCGCATTATTTAGTGGGCTGTTATTCGTAGACGGAAAGCTGTTGAATAAAGGACAACTTAAAATGAATGTTATGAGTCTTTTCAAGAAAGAAGATGCTGAAGAGAGAGTGAAATTGATTGGTCGCTTTATGATGGTAACAGGCGTGATAACATTCACATGGACTTTGATGGGTTATTTATTCTATGACTTGTTAGCCATGGAGATCATCTTTTGTGGGTACTTTATTATAATAGCGATTGCGGGGATCTGTTTATTTGTTGCATTTAGAACTCGTTTCCGTTAAACCAATAAAAAATGGAGGAACACGCACAATTCATACTTAGAAAAAGATGGGTTTTATGTTATACTAGTCAAGATGCGGAGTCATAGAAAAATTCAGAATTCATTATTCTATATAAACGAATGAATGTGGTAAATTTGTTAAGTAGGAAAGTCTAATGAACAACCAAAAAAAGCATCCACGTTGTTATTCTAGAAATAACATTGATAGAAAGAGGCGATACAATGGTACACCCATTTGAAAAATTTAATTTGCAACCTTTTTTGATTGAATCGATCCAAGAATTGGGCTTTAAGGAACCAACAGAAGTCCAAGAAAAATTGATTCCAGCTATCCAAAAAGGCAGAAGTGTTATTGGCCAATCTCAAACCGGATCTGGAAAAACGCATACATTCTTGCTGCCATTGATGAACAAAATCGATGCTGCAAAAAATGAAGTCCAAGTTGTTGTTACTGCGCCTAGTCGTGAACTTGCTGAACAGTTGTATCTTGCAGCTGTTCAATTGGCAGAAAAATCAAATCCAGCTGTTATTGTCCAAAACTTTGTCGGCGGGACAGATAAAAAACGCCAATTGAGTAAGTTAGAAAATACGCAACCTCATATTGCAATCGGTACTCCAGGACGGATTCTAGATTTAGTGAATGCTAATGGATTGTTGGTCCATACTGCGACTGCATTTGTAGTCGATGAGGCTGACATGACTTTAGATATGGGATTCTTAGAAGATGTGGATAAAATTGCAGGCAAAATGCCGGATAACTTGCAAATGCTGGTCTTCTCAGCTACTATTCCTGAATCTCTAAGACCCTTCTTAAAGAAATACATGGAAAATCCTTTATTTGAACAAATTGCACCTAAGACGGTTATCTCTGATTCAATTGATAATTGGTTGATCTCTACTAAAGGAAGAGAACGTGTGGATATCATTTATCAATTGCTGACGATCGGACAACCTTATTTAGCAATCGTATTTGCCAATACAAAAGCTAAAGTAGAAGAAATTGCTAATGAGTTAAAATCGCGAGGCCTAAAAGTGGCTACAATTCACGGAGATATTCCTCCACGTGAGCGTAAACGCGTGATGAGACAAATCCAAAATCTGGAATACCAATATGTTGTAGCGACAGATTTAGCTTCTCGAGGCATCGATATCGAAGGAGTTTCTCACGTCATCAATGCTGAGATCCCGAATGATTTAGAATTCTTTATTCACCGTGTCGGAAGAACGGGAAGAAAGAATATGAAAGGGATCGCCATTACCCTTTATGCTCCAAGCGAAGAAAATTTGGTGAACGATATTGAAAAGATTGGTGTGAAATTTGAACCGAAGAAAATTTCAAAAGGTGAAATCAAAGAAACTTTTGACCGCCAACGACGAGAAAAACGTGAAAACACTGCTAAAGATACATTAAGCCCATCTTTACGCGGTTATGTGAAAAAGAAAAAGAAAAACGTCAAGCCAGGTTACAAAAAGAAAATCAGTCGTGAAATCAAAAAGAATAACCAACGAAAACGCCGAATTGAAGGCAATCGTGGTAAAAAATCATAAGTATAAGCAGGAGGCTGTCTCAAAAAGAGATGGCCTTCTTTTTTGAGATCTTTTTCAATTATCCGATTAAAAACGGGTATATCAAAATAAATTCTATTGTTGGGCAGGAAATGAGGAAAAGTTATTTTTCCTCTTCCTAATATACAAGAAGGTTCAATGATTCGTGTTTGCAAAAAATGTAAACAATCCTAGATATTCTATACTAAGTCAGGACTCGCATAAGAAGATGCTTTCGATTGGAGGGTTTCCCTTAAGGTTGGAAAACTAATGTATAGATTAAATGTAAGAGTAGCGGTCAAATTGATCGCTTAGATGTACTTGGCTATGTGGACTTCATGTAGCCAGTAGTATGGATAGATATGCCAGAAAAGCAGAAATAACTGTGGAAATGGACTGACGCGTCCAACGATTGTCAAAGTGGTATTTTTGAGAGCACTGCAACGGGTGATAGCAAGTGGTTACTTTCTTACTTATTAATAATAACAAAAAATTCATAGTTTTTTTCAAGTAAAAGGAGGAAGCAATAGGAATAAAGTAAATGGGAGAGGACTAAAAGCGGCTTATGGAAGGATACGAAATAAAGTGATTTCTTCTTATAGAACTATAAAAAAAGGACATGTAAAAGTCTTTGATACGACTTTTGCACGTCCGATCTAGATAATAAAAATCTATTAGAGAGTTTCTTTTTTAGGAATAGATTTGATAGACAAATAATAAAAATAAATCGTCACTCCCAGTTGCACTTCTAATTGGAATAAAGGATGAATATTAAATAGATTCAATACGGTAAATAAAATAGTTGGAAGAGTAGAAGCAACTAACACCACTTTCCACGTTTCACTAAAACGCAATGGCTTTCTCGTGATAGTGGCAATCAAATTTCCAAATACAGTGTACAAAAAATTATAGATCAAAGCTAAAATCAAAGAGCTGACCCATAATAGTACAAAGGTAATACCTAAAACGAAAGGATTAACGGTTTGCAATCCTAATATAACGTCTTTAAAAGTATCCTGATCCATCCCATTTAGTTGACTATATGGAAACTGGATAGGGTATAAGGGAATGCTTAAATAAAGTCCATCCTCTAGCAATGAGATTCCAAGAGTATTGCCGGAAACACGTTTATCAATGTCTGATGAGGTGATGTTGCCGCTGGGATCAAAAGCGAAAATAATAGAATTGGTTTGATAAATAAAGCTTTCTGCATCTTCTGCAGGGGTGATTTGGTTATTTTCTATTTCAAAATCGGGTATGTTTTGAGCAACTTCTTGTCCATCTTGAATAAAATCTGTTAATAGCTGATTGGTTTGAACCCAACTGGGAATCGTCAAAATAAAAGACAAAAAGATAAAATACAAAATTATTTTTCCTGTTTTTAAATTCCTTGCTTGGATCAATTGTTCAGGACGAGATAAAGATGCTTTAAATAACTGAAAGAGCTGGATAAGTATTCCTCCTTAAAAAATTCTTGATGTTCTATGTAATTGTAATCTTTTATGAAACTAAACTCAATAGCACTTGAAATAGAACCACGTCATACGCATGAAAAGTACTTTCTCCCAAAAATTAAAGTCTTCTTTCTAAAACGCTCTCTTAATAAGTAGGGGCGGCTCTATGGGGTGGAATTTCCTCCGGAATGGACGGGTTTGCTTGTGAAAGCCATGGGACCGTCTGGAGCCTGTAGTCTCCAGACTTTCAAGCTTCAAACGGAATCGTAAGCGCTGAAGCGCTAACGCTCCGTAATTCACATTTCATCCTTTACATGGCTACAAGCCCCCCCTATTCCTTCAGAAATATCACGGGTCTCAAACGAGTCACAGCTTAAAAAGCGTGTCTAAATATTTCGGGAAGTGCAAAGAAAGCAGGTCTTTCTCATAATGAAGACAGAAGCCTTCCACTTCATTCAACAGATATAAAATCTCGTTCATGTCGCCCGCTTCCGCATTTTTCTTTTAGCATACCAGAGACGAGAGGATTCGTAATCTTATTTTTTATTTAAATTTTTTCATACGTATGACGTGAAATAGAACCAGACTGGTTTAAAAAAGAGGCATTTTTATTCGATGGCGAAAAAATGCCTGTTCCATCTTTGTATAGTGTTGGTAAAGAACTTTCATCCGGAATCAGTGCTGTCTGACGAACGTCAGGGGATCGTTTTGAATCTTAACAGATTGAAAACTTTTACGCTACAAAGACTGCATAAGCGCTGAAGCGTTAAAACGTATGAGTGCCCATTTTACCTGTAACATTACTGACAGTAACTCCCATGATGGATAAATGGAAGGACTCTGTATGATCTATAAGATGTGACAAAGAAATTCACAAAATTCGTCTTTTAAATTGTAATCGGTTATAAAAAGTGTTAGATTATTAATAGTAAGCAACTATTTTATTATATGGAGGAATGACACTATGGCTTTTGAATTACCAGAATTACCTTATGCATACGATGCTTTAGCACCACACATTGATGAAGAAACAATGAAATTACATCACGACAAGCATCACGCAACTTATGTTGAGAAAACTAATGGGGCTCTTGAAAAACACCCTGAATTAGCGGACAAAACGATCGAAGAATTAGTTGCAGATCTACAATCTGTTCCTGAAGATATTCGTACAGTTGTACGTAACAACGGTGGCGGACACGCAAACCACAGCTTCTTCTGGGAAATTTTATCTCCAAATGGCGGCGGTGAACCAACAGGAGCGTTGAAGGATGCTATTGAAGCAACTTTTGGAAGCTTCGATAAATTCAAAGAAGAATTTGCCGCAGCATCAGCTGGTCAATTTGGATCAGGCTGGGGTTGGCTAGTAGTAAACAATGGGAAACTTGAAGTTGTTTCAACTCCAAACCAAGATTCTCCATTAACTGAAGGTAAAACTCCAATTATTGGACTAGATGTATGGGAACATGCATACTACTTAAACTACCAAAACAAACGTCCAGCATACATTGAAGCATTCTGGAATGTAGTAAACTGGGAAGAAGCAGGCAAACGTTACGACGCAGCAAAATAACTCGGTAAAATAAAAAACCAAGCAATGAGATGTTCGCATCCCATTGCTTGGTTTTTTATTGTGTTATATATTTATTTTTTTGAGGATAGAAGGGATTAGCAATAATACGATTGCAATAAAAGTAATAATGATGCCTTCAAATAGATAAGGAGTACGGTAAGAAAAGACAATTTTGTGTTTTCCTGGTTGGATCCGAATACCTAGTAAACCATCAATCACTTCTTCTGGCTGAACGGGAACACCGTCTACAGAAACAGACCATCCTTCACTGAACGGAATTGAAGTCATTAAGAAATCTTGATTATCTTGAATAGTAACAGTACCTTCGATGTTTGTCTGACTATGATGATCAACTTCCATTCCACTAGTTTGCAAGGATTCGATAGAGTGAACAAAGGCGGATGTATCTAAGCGATACAATTGAATATCTTCTAAAGAAATCGAATCTTCCAGCAGTTCAATTTCAAATGTTATCGTCTTTCCATAATCTTCATTGGCTAAGTTATGGATCAATGTCTCATTTGAACTATCATAGAATGCGTATGGTTCTCCATTTAAATACAAGTTGACGTCTTCGTCTCCGATAGCAGAGCCTACGGTAAGATAATAAGCATCATTGGTATTCGGAGTAAATTGAAATTGAACGGATGATTTAATCTCTTCGTCGTCTTTTTCAATAATTGGCTCAAAACTAGAACCAGAGAGCAGCACATTTTGATAGATCGTGCTTGAGAACTCTTCAGGAAAGAAATAAGTCGTTGCGTTGCTGCTTCCTGCTAGGGCACTCAGTACAGCTTCTTGTGTTTGAATAGGCCGGTTTTTCTGTAAATATACCGATTCGATATTGCTCGAGCTGCCGAATGCAAATGGCAGACTATAAGGATTTTCGTAAATCACAACTTGGTTTGTAGCGGCGATTTTTTGATAGTCTTTTAAATCTGGTTTAGTCTGCTTCAAAGTAAAATGATACTTGTCTTTATTTAAGGACGAGCGGAATGGGAAAGAGAATGCTGTTTGAAAAGTATCGTATCTAAAATTGTTTTGTTCTAATGGCTCCGTCGCGGTTTCTATCAAAGCAGGGATATCTTCATTGTCTTTCCAATACAGATCGTTTCGTTCACTGGCGTAGTATTTCACTCCAAACAAAGCATCGGTTAAAAGTGTCCCATTTGAATAGGTCAGGAATCCACCTCCGACAGGATTTCCTAAACGGCCGAAAAGGTCGGGCACAGCACTTTCAAATGTAGAACTGAAATGCGTAATGCCATTAAATCCGGCTTGGAAGCTGTCATTTTTAGTACGCACAAAAGTCTTTTCGATCCGGTATAAATCATCATCTTGGTTTTCTATCCAATCGATCACTTGCTGCTGGCTTTGCTGATAAACAGAAAACGTGTCTTGATCTACATAACTTAACCTGGATAAAGAAATGCTGGCGTTGACCGTCATTTCAATACTCGTTACCAAAAATAAAACGAAACCCAACCATTTATACTGTTGTGGTTTCAAAATAAGCAGCAATAAAATCAAGAATGTAAACAACATAGTAATGATGACTTGGATGGGAGTGAGAAAGTCAAATTCTCCATTATAGACATACAGTCCTATTCCAGATGCAATGACCATGGTTAAAAAAGTAGCTAAAGGATTGACCCCTTTCAAATGAGTAAAACTACGAAAAGCTAATAATAATAGGAAGAAAGAGACCACGAACGAAAAGCGATACGGATACCAATTCGGGTATTGCATAGCATGCCAGATCTTATTCATGGCATCTATATTCATAGAGAAAATAAAAAAAGTCACTAGTACGAAAGCTGCAACACGTTCTCGTAACGGAAACGCCCGATTAAAGAAATACAGGCAGACGCACAATAAAGCTAAACTGCCTATAAACAGGTTTGGATATCCCGAAGGCATTTGGTCAAAATTAAAGGCTCCAACAAAAAATTTCGAGACCATCTCAGGAAAAAAGTAATCTGTTTCCCATTTAAAATCCAACTCTATATAACTGGCTTTTCCTACCATTAATGAATGAAGGGTAGGAAGCAACAAGATAGCGGAAAGACCGCCAGCTAACAAGGAATGCCAAATGAACAATAAACTTGTTTTGATACATGACAGAACATTATCCCTTCGTTTACTGGTATGTGGAAATCCAATACTGATACAGCGGAAGATAAAATAAAGAACAAGGAAAAAGCAGACCATATACCCTATATAATAGTTGGATATCAGGCAAATGGCTAAAAAAACAGTGTAAAAACCACCTTTTTGCTGCTTGATCAGCCGTTCCAAACCTAAAATAATGAGCGGCAAGAAGATAATTCCATCTAACCACATGATGTTGAATTGATTGACAATCGTGTATCCCATTAAAGCATAGCTTGTTGAAAAGGCTACTAGACTAAAACCATCCCCACCAAATTCTTTTTTTAATAGGTAGGCGAAACTCCAGCCGGCTAAACCATATTTCAGCATAGTGACTACTGTAACGCCTAATGCAACTTGCGATTGCGGCAATAGTAAGAAAATCAGATTAAATGGACTGGCTAAATAATAAGCCCACAATCCAACCATATCCCCGCCGATGGCTTTCGAAAAGGAATAGAAGAAAGCTGACGGATCTTCAAGCAGCGTCGTGCGATAATAAGCTAAAAAATCAACATATTGTTGTCCCAAATCAATCGTTAATACAGTTTCATTTCCAAATGGATAGACCCCTTTGAATGCATGAATGACGGACATAATCAAAAAAGGGACTGCAAAAGCTAATAATAATGGCCATTGATTTTGAATAAATAGTCTTATTCGTTTTTTCATGATCGATCACCCCAAGTAAAAAATTGCTTACTCCTAGAATAGCATATTCAAGCAGGAGAAATAATCGATTCAGGAAAAAAGTTTTTTTACTGATAGGAATTCAAAAAAAAGTTAAATGTGAAACTTTTTAGCGATTATGGTTAAAGGTCGGATAATCTGTTACAATATACGAAGTTCTACTTAAATAGGAAGGTGTTCATTTGAAATCAAATCAAAAAAAACAAACGAAGAATAAGTCGCATATTCCTTTAAGACTTAACATACTATTTGCTGGTGTGTTTGTGTGCTTCGCATTACTTATTTTAAGACTTGGTTATTTGCAAATTGTCAGTGGTGAAGAATTTGAAGCAGAAGTTGCTCGAACAGAGACAACTTTAGCAACCGGAAATGTGCCTCGTGGTGAAATATATGATGCTGAACATCGTAAAATGGTAGGGAATACAGCGGTACAAACGATCACCTATACACGTGGACAAGGTGTTTCTTCAGAAGATATGGCTAAGATAGCGTTGGATTTAGCCGCTGTTATCGATATGCCCTCTAAAGTCAGAGTAGAGAACGAAAGTGAATACGATATTACACCTCGTGATCTGCAAGACTATTGGTTAGTTCTGAATGAGGAAAAAATCAATAAGAGATTATCAGAAAAAGAATTGGATCTAAGCGGTTCTGATTTTTATCAAACGCAAATTTCCAAAGTAACGGATGAAGACATTGCTCAAATGTCTGATGTGGAAACTGAAGCGGCAGCTATCTTTAAAAAAATGAATGGGGCTTATGCCTTAACAACGATCAACATTAAAAATGAAAATGTGACAGATCAAGAAATCGCCTTAGTCAGTGAACATTTAAGTTCATTGCCAGGTGTAGATACGGGTACAGATTGGATCCGAAATTATCCTCAAGAAGGTATGCTGAAGAGTATTCTTGGAGAAGTTTCCACAGAGGAACAAGGAGTACCAGAAAGTCAATTATCTACTTACTTGGCTAGAGGATATGCACGAAACGATCGTGTGGGAAACAGTCAGCTGGAACAGCAATATGAATCAGTTCTCAGCGGTTCCAAATCTAAATCAGAAACTCAAACCAACACTAATGGAGATATCATTGAAACGATTGAACAGTACGCTGGTGAAAAAGGCGATAATTTAGTGCTGACAACAGATATGGATTTTCAAGAGACGATAGAACAAATTGCTGTTGAATCACTAGGCGAACGAGAAGGGGACAATGATAGAATTTACATTGCTGCTTCTGATCCGCAAACAGGAGAAATTTTAGCTTTAGTCGGTAAAAAATACAATTCTGAAACAGGCAAAATTGAAGATGATGCATTGGGAAATATTACTCAAAGTTATTCAATGGGATCTGCTGTAAAGGGTGCGACTGTATTAGCCGGCTATATGGATGGCGCGTTGACCTTTGATGATAATGTAATTGTCGATGCTCCACTTAAAACAGGGCAAACTCAAAGTATTAGCTCGGTGTTTAACCGAAATGGTAGTGTCGCATTAAATGACATAGGCGCGTTAGAACAATCTTCAAACGTTTATATGGCAAAAGTCGTTTTACGGATGGGCGGTCAGTACCAACTTAATTCCAAGGGAACATTCCCGATAAACGTCAACCAAGTCATGACTAAACTAAGATATTACTTTGCTCAATTTGGCTTAGGTGTAGAAACAGGAATTGATTTACCAGGTGAAGCAACTGGATATGTTGGGCCTAATCCAAATGCTGGTTTAGCAATGTTCTTTGGTTTTGGACAGTACGATACGTATACTCCAATTCAGTTGTTGCAGTATGCTTCAACAATTGCTAACGGAGGCACACGTATCGCGCTTAGACTGGTAGATGAAATTTGGTCTACAGGGGAAGATGGCGGTTTAGGAACAATCGAAACACAATTAGAACCTGAGATTTTAAACACCGTCAATGTTGATCCTAAAGCGATGGAACGAGTGCATCAAGGCTTTTACCAAGTAGTACACGGAGCGAATGGGTCTGCACGTTCTCGTTTTGTAGGTGCTGAGTATGAGGCCGCAGGAAAAACGGGGACTGCCCAAGCTTTTTATAATGGAAAATCAGTAACGAATAAGACCTTTGTGGGATATGCGCCATATGATAATCCGGAAATTACGGTGGCTGTCATTGTGCCCAATCTACCAAACAACAATACAAACTATGAAAATACGATTGCTGCACGAAAAGTAATGGATGCTTATTTCAAAGTAGGCGAGTACAAAGAAGCAACCCCTGATGAAGATGCAACGGACTCTTCTGAAGGAGCAGAATAAGTGTAGGACATCAAAAAAGGCTGGTCCATAAGATATGGGCCGGCCTTTTTTTGTTCGCCCAGCATGGGCGAACTCTAACGGGTGCAAGTCCCGAATGCAACCTGACAGTGGTAAGCATATAGCTGACGGCAAGGGTGTCCACCGTGAGGTGGAATCTGAAGCCCAAAGCAAAACTCTGGTCTGACGAACAGAAATCACATAAGAGGTGAGT
>NZ_JBGQQS010000023.1:0-43221 GCF_045528365.1 Desemzia sp. FAM 23988 | reverse complement strand
TGGTTTAATGATGGCTAATTTTTCGTCTGCGCTTAATTTAACTCGTTTAGACAATAAAAAACACTCCCTACAAAATAGTTTAGAAATTTTTGTTATTTCTAGTGTCTACTTTGTAGGGAGTGTATCATAATGATTTTCGCTCTTTCCATTTTTAAGTTTTTATCATTCTGTATTTTTACTTTAAACCTAGGTTTCACTGTTATTATCGTCAAATACTCCATTTAAATAAGCAATAATCGCAGTAGCAACAATAGTTACGCCACCTACAATTATAATGAAGGAAGTGAATCAATTTTAAATAAAAGGATTCCTGTAAAAAATACTCTATAGGTATATCTTGAACATAATGTTCAGGATATACCTTTTTATTTGGAAGAAAAAAGAACATCAGAACCTTAATGGGTGTGTAACAGCTTCTCTCAATCATTTTCATATATAATCTAATTATCAGATACTATAGGAGGTTTTTTTATGTTAACAATGGCTTATATCGGTAATGGAAAAAGTACAAATCGCTATCATTTACCTTTTTCATTAAAAACAGAGAACGTTAAAGTGAAAACCATTTATTCTCGTCGTGAAAACAGCTCATGGGATAAGGTTCCTGGAGTCCACTACACAACAAATTTAGAAGATATTTGGAATGATCCAGAAATTCAATTAGTTGCAATTTGCCTTCCAAGTTCATTACATTTTGAATTTGCAAAATTATCACTAGAAAAAGGGAAACACACACTAGTTGAAAAACCTTTTACAGAAACTGCTGAAGAAGCAAGAGAACTATTTGAGTTAGCAAAATCAAAAAAATTACTCGTTCAATGCTACCAAAACAGACGCTACGATTCAGATTTTCTGACCGCTCAAAAAATTATCGAAAGCGGCGTTATAGGTGAATTATTAGAAGTTGAAATGCATTATGATTATTTCAGACCAGAAGTTCCAGAAAACAGCACAGAATTTTCAGCATCTTCCAGCTATTTATATGGACATGGGTGCCATACGATCGATCAAGTTCTTTCCTACTTCGGAGATCCAGATTCCATTCATTATGATGTAAGACAATTATTGGGTCCTGATCGAATGAACGATTATTTTGACTTGGACTTTTACTATTCAAAAATAAAGGTTTCTGTTAAATCAAGTTACTTCAGAATAAAACCACGACCAAGCTTTGTTCTGTATGGTAAAAAAGGTATGTTTATCAAGCAAGAGAAAGATAGACAAGAAGAACACCTAAAATTATTCTATATGCCGACTCATGCTGATTTTGGTATAGATACCCCAGATCATTATGGTACTGTGACTTATATGGATGCTGATGACCTTTATCATGAAGAAAAAGTCATTTCAGAAACTGGGGACTACAGTCGTGTTTATGAAGGATTATACGAGGCTATTATAAATGGAAAAGATAAAACAGTGAAAGATGAAGAAACGATTCGTCAACTAGAGATACTTGAAGAAGGTATTCAAAGTATTAAATACTAACTTATCCATTCATTTAAAAAATCAAGAATCACTCAACTAAGAAAGAAGGTTTATAATGAAACTCGCCATTATAGGTTCTGGAATGATCGTAAATGATTTTTTGACTATGGTCCGTGATGTTCCAGGGATTCAATTAGAGGCAATTGTAGGAACCGATAGAAGTATTGAGAAAATGAAGCTTTTAAAAGACAAATACGGCATTCGTCAAGTCTCAACTAATTATTCTGATTGTTTAAACGATCAGAATATCGATACTGTTTATATCGCATTGCCCAATCATTTGCATTTTTCTTTTGCTAAGCAGGCCATCCTGAGTAAAAAAAATGTTATTTGTGAGAAACCCTTTACCTTGAACTTAGCCGAAATGAAAGAGCTGAGAGAACTAGCCTTAACTAACAAAGTCATGTTGTTAGAAGCTATAACCAATCAATATTTAACCAATTATAAAAAGATAAAAGAAGCCATAAGTACTATTGGGGATATTAAAATTATTGAATGTAATTATTCACAATATTCATCAAGGTATGATGCCTTCAAAAAAGGCGAAGTGTTACCGGCTTTCAATCCTAAAATGGGTGGCGGAGCTTTAATGGATATTAATATTTACAACATTCATTTTGTAACGGGTATTTTTGGGGAGCCACAAAAAGTAAACTATTTGGCAAATGTTGAAAACGGAATTGATACTTCTGGCATCTTGAGTCTGGATTATGGGGATAAAAAAGTAGTCTGTATAGGTGCTAAAGATTCTACAGCTCCGATACGAACCATTATCCAAGGCAATAAAGGAGCTATCATTATTGAAGGGCCTACTAATGCTATAGACAGCTTTACTGTAATAGACAATCAACATAAGAGTGAACTATTTGATTTTAAAGTTCATACACATCGGATGTATGAGGAATTCATTGAATTTGAACGAATCATAAGAGAATCAGACGTTGAAGCTATGATGAAACACCTCGATCACAGTGAAATGGTTATGTCTATTGTAGATAAAGGATTAGAAACTGCCGGTATATCCTTAGGCTAAATTTTTAAAGTGAAAAACAGGCGCTTTTTCAATGTATGGACGGGTCAAAGTTCTTCTGACAAAATTCCATTTTGAATGAGTGACTGTTTTTCTTTTAAGTTTTCCACATTTGTTCTATATTCTTTTGCATATAAAATAGAATACAACGTGTCTAATACATATTGAAAGGCAACTTGTGACGCAAAAGTCCCTACCTTTACAAAATCATATTCTTCTTGGACTACCACTATCGTTTTGGCAGCTAAATTTATCAAATCAGATTCTGTATTTCCCGTTATCAAAATAGTCGGGATTTTTTTGTTGGAAAAATGTTGTAACATACGCTTATATTGCGGACTAGTTCCACTATAAGATAGAAACAGAGCACAGTCTTGTGGAGTAAGGTTAGAAGCATTCCATGCCTCATCTGCATATTCTTCAGAAATAATAGCAAATCGATTGATCTTGACTAACTTATTTTGAAAACTTCTTGCTCGTACTTGTGAATCACCACGCGAAAACAGAAAAATGTGCTTAGCTTTGAACAGTATTTCTGCCACTGATTGCAGCAGCTCTTCATCGAATTGATTCAATGTTTTTTTTATCGTATCAATCGTTAAATTAGCGATATTCTTAGCAATATCCATAGTCAAATCTTCTGGTTTAAAAGGGAAATTGGCATCCACTTCACTAGGCAAATGCAGTTGGCTGTAAACTACTCCTGAAACAGCGTCCTTAAAACTTCTGAATCCATCATAGCCCATTTTCTTACAGAGACGGATGATCGTCGAATGAGAAGTATACGTTAATTTTGCCAGATCCTCAATATATATTGTAGGGATCTTGGTGATATTCTGGATAATATAATCGGCTATCCTCATTTCTGTATTTGTAAAGTTCGTTTGATCTTTCAACTTAGTTAATACTTGCACCAAATCCAACCACTCCTTTATAACTTGATTCTATATTATTTAGTGAACGTTTACTAACTTTAAGGCACTGATACTTGTTTTCCAAATGATAATTTGCTATAGTTAGATTGTAATTAATACAATTAAACAACTATTATGAAATGGAGTGATTAGGATAATGAGTATTGATTTTAAAGATCATGGCAAAAAACCTTATGTTGTAAATATTGAAGATGCTACAGTGCAAAATGATAACTACCGTACAACGATATGGACAGGTGCTAAATTACAAGTAACCGTCATGACTATTCAACCAAACGATGATATTGGCCTAGAAGTTCATCATGGAATTGATCAATTTATTCGCATCGAAGAAGGACAAGGGCTATGCCAAATGGGACCTTCTGAAGATGACTTAAATTTTGAACAAGTTGTTTCTGAAGATGAAGCCGTATTGGTTCCAGCAGATATGTGGCACAATATTAAAAATACTGGTGACAAACCATTAAGATTATATACCATTTATGCGGGTCCTGATCATGTTGAAGGAACTATTCACCCAACTCATGAAGATGCAGAAAATGATCCTAATGAACACTAAAAAAAGCCTCGCTGTATAAAGAATTTTATACAGCGAGGAAAAAACTAAAAGATTAAACCAATAAAAGTGTGTGAGCCTATCGGAAATCCCAATAGGCTCACACACTTTTATATTTTTTATTAACGCAACAAACGCAATCCATTCAAAATAACTAAAATCGTCGATCCTTCATGGAAGACAACTCCTACCGGCAAATCTAAATAACCTAAAAGGTTTAAAATCATCAATAGGATGATCACACTGATAGAGAAGAAAATATTTTGTTTAATAATTCGGTTCAATCGTTTGCTTAAGTGATAACTATAAAGCAATTTAGCTAAATCATTTTTTACAATCACCACATCCGCTGACTCTATCGCCACCGATGACCCGCTACCCATAGCAATACCGATATCTGCATTCGCTAACGCAGGTGCATCATTGATTCCATCTCCAACCATGCCTACCACCTTTTTATTTCGCTGACTTTTCAAGATATGTTTAATCTTATCTTCTGGAAGACAATTGGCTACATAATCATTTACTTTGACTTTCTTAGCAACTTTCGAAGCAACCATTTCATTGTCTCCAGTCAAAAGTACAACTTGAATACCTTCTTTTTGAAAACCAGCTACTGCTTCGATTGCCTCATCCCGAATTTCATCAGAAAGAGAAATGTATCCAACAATTTCATTGCTTTTCGCCACAAAAATCGTCGTATTTTCTTCAACTGCTTTACCAAGATAATAATTTTTATCAGGGTACCCACTAAATGTACTTGGTTTCCCTATTTCAATTGCTCCTTTTCTAACACCTTGTCCTGCTATTTCCTCCACAGGTTCTGAAGTATCAATGTCTGTAAAGTTTCTGTTTTCAAAAGCTGCCACAATAGCATTAGCTATTGGATGGTTAGATTGTTGTTCCATATAAACTACTTCATTCAAAATGTCTTCTGGAACTTCATAATTTAATACTCTGAAATCACCAAATGTCAGTGTCCCCGTTTTATCACTATATAAAATGTCCATCGTATTCAAAGACTCCATTGCTGCTCCGCCTTTAACTAACACCCCATTTTTTGCTCCATTACTGATAGCACTTAATGTTGCTGGTGTAGCAGAAGCAACCAAAGCACATGGGCTAGCAACGGTTAATAAAACCATCCCTCTATAAAAAGCGTCCTCAAAGCTATACTCGTTGAAATAATAAAGACTCGCAATGAATAATGGGACCATAATTAAAACAACTAGTACGTATTTCGTTTCAAAACGATCAATAATTTTAGATATTTTCGAAGGGCTTTTCTGTGCTTCTTCTACCATTCGTATAATATTTGAGAAGACGGTTTGGTCACTCGTTGTATTCACTTCAAGATGAAAGGCATTTCCTTCATTGAAAGTCCCAGAAAATACTTCGGCTCCCTTTTCTTTTTCAACAGGCATTGATTCCCCAGTAAGGCTGGATTCATTGATTTGCGTTTTTCGGTCGGAATACCCATCAATGGGTATCTGTGCTCCTTTTGAAACGACTACAATGTCACCAACTTTTAACGATTCAGTGGGTACTTCACTCACTTCACCATTTTCTTTTAGCAATTGCGCTGTAGAAGGCACATGAGATAGCAACTCAGAAATAGCACTTTTGGATTTATTGGTTGCATAGGATTCTAGAGCTTCTGAGCCAGCAAAAATAAGCAGTAATACAGCTCCTTCTGATTCATAATGAATCAAACATGCACCTAATGCGGCTAAAACCATTAGCAAATCAACATTTGGAGCTTTAGAATGAATTGTTTCTGTCACCGCTTTTTTAGCTGAAAAGAACCCTAAAAAGAAAATGGCCACATAAAAAGAAAGTGAACTATAAAAACCTCCCATCGTATTTAAAATAAATCCAATAATTGTAAAAAAGACTCCAATGACTAAAAACTGTCCTGAACGCGTATTGCTTAAAAACTTCCACATTTTCCTCTTCCTTTCTGTAATTTTTTTTAAGTTAGTGGTTAGATTTTCCCTCCTTAATAAAAAGTAAAAATAAAAAAGGCACACCTATAGGACAGTAGTACTGTCCCACAGGTGTGCCTTTTTTGGCACTACTCTGCTATCACACATGTGTGATCCGGCCGCATGAACCTCTAAGAGTTCACCGCCTGTTCAGATTTAATTGGCTCTCATTCTTACATTAACGATAAGACAGAAGAGCAAGTTAAATTAGATTTATATACATTTATAATACCATTTACTAATTGAAGTATCAACGGTTACTCCACTGTGTAAAATAGTCTTTTTTTATAAACAAGCTGCGGGAAAACTTTTACCCCATTTCCTGAGAAATCTCTTTTGCGACTTTCAAATTTGTGAGATACTACTAAGCGTGACTGATAATGGAGGGAACAACATGATTTATATAAAAGAAGCTATTTTACATATTTTTGATGTGAACAGCAACGAGCCTATCTTTTCATTTGCTGGCTTGGATATTTCGGAAAAATTCACCATGGACTACATCCATGCCATGATTGAAAAGGTAGAAGATTCAGACAACATGAAAAAAGGGGTTTTAACAGAAAACAACCCTTTGATCCCCGCTTTTTCTACTCTTCAAGATAACTTTGTGGAGACTACAAAAGCATTAGCGGAAAAGTTCTTTTCCATCACAAAACTTAATCCAGAGATACCGCCAGCTGATTTATTGTGCGTTTATTTCACTTTGGATGAAGTACCTTGTTTAGGGCTTTTCAAATTAAATTATTCGGACAGTGTAACTCACTATGTGTCTTATGAAACAGAACAACTCACCAACCAGTTGATGATCAACCGCTCAATCTTGCCGAGTGCTCGCCAAGCTATCCAAGAAGGTTTGGTCTTAAATTTGAACAACATGGAATACCATGTGATTGAGAAAAAACATTTGATCGATGAATTAGGGGAAAAAGTCTTTTACTTCACCGAGATGTTTTTAGAAGATAAACCTCAACCGAGCCTGAAAGAAAATATCTCGATCATCAAAAAAGCCGTTCAAAAAACCAGCAAAGCTTTTAATGAGGAAGAGTTCCAAGTACTCGCCGAAACGAAAGATGCGCTTGTCTATAGTATGACCGAAGAAAACGTCATTGATAACCAAGTGATTGCCGAGGCCCTTTACGGAGATAATCACGCTAAAAAAGAAAAATTCTTTGAAGAAGTAACGGAAATGGGATACGTTGACCGTGCTCCAGCTGAAGTTGCTGTAGCTGGTCCTAAGTATTCCAAACAAAAATTCCGGTTAGATAATGGGATTGAAATCAGTATCCCGATAGACTTGTATAAAGATCCTGAAGTCGTCGAATTTATCAATAATCCAGACGGCACCACATCCGTGATGATTAAGAATATTGAAAAAATCAAAAATCTATTCTAAGAAATCTTCCTTTGTATGAGCTTTTCACTGCTTAGTACAAAGGAAGATTTCTTTATTTCGGCAACGATTATTTATCGATTTCTTCTAAGTTTTCATATAACTGTGGATACTCATGGCACTTCATATTTCTAGGTGTACATATTTCTCTTCCGAATGAGATCATGGATTGGTGGGCTCTTCCCCAGTATTTTGCTGGGATAATTTCTGTCACGCGTTCTTCGATTTGTTTGGGTGTCGCGTTTTCTTCTACTATTTCGTGATGTTTACAGACTCTCGCGACATGTGTATCGACTGCAAAAGCATCTTGGTTAAAGGCAACGTTCAATAAAATATTGGCTGATTTAGGTCCGATCCCCGTTAGTGTTTGCAGTTCTTCACGAGTGTTTGGAACTACTCCATCAAATTTTTCAAGTAATTGGCAGCTGCTTTTATAAATATACTTTGCTTTATTCCGGTAGAGCCCGACTGTTCTTATGTACGATTCAATTTCTTCAGGCGAAGACTCGATAACCGCTTGAGGATTTGGATAACGCTCGAATAACTGGTCTTTTACTTTAGCGACTGATTCATCTGTTGCCTGAGCACTTAATATGACGACCATCAACAATTGAAAGGGATTTTGATAACGCATTGTTGGGATAGCATCGGGATAGAGTTTCATTATTTCATAGATAACGTGTTGAGCAGCTTCTTTTGTCAGCATAGGCGTTCCTTTCTCTGATTCTTTTTTTTTAAATATACCATATTTTCAACAACACTAAAATCAAGTTTATTAGTGTCCCTCTTTTCTATGAAGCCAGAAACATAAGGATAGTTTTGCTTTGAAATCAAGGTTATCAAATTCCACACTTTCTAAGATTCAATGGTTCTTTAACACCGCCAGCTACGGTATAATAGAAAAAACCAGCTTCTCAAAAATACACCTAAGGAGGGGCCTTGAGATGAGACAGAATCGCGAAGAAATGCTCAATGATTTGTATAACCTGATCCTCGATCCTGCTACTAGGGAATGGGAGCGATCGTTACTCTTGTCAGCTAAAAACGCCTTAGAAGATGGTGCGCATTTTGATATCCAGCTTTCAAAGCTTGAAGCCGATCTGCGTCCACTGGCTTTGAGAAATAATCTGACTCCTGATGTGACAGATTTTTATAATAAAATTACGAATACTGGTACTGCTGACACTCCATTTGACCTTGCAAAACACTCCATTGATGACCCAGTTTACCAAGATTCTGCCTTATTTGCAGGCGGCTGTTTTTGGTGCATGGTAGAACCTTTTGAAAACCGTAATGGTATTATTTCCGTTTTATCTGGATATACGGGCGGACATATAGACCACCCTACTTATGACCAAGTGAGCGGTCAATATACAGGTCACGTAGAGGCAGTGGAGATTATTTTTGATACGAGGATCATACAATACGCTGATCTAGTGCAACTTTATTGGCAATTGACAGATCCAACAGATGCATCCGGTCAATTTCAAGACCGAGGCAGTCAATATCGGCCAGTCATTTTTGTAAAAAACGAACAACAACGCCAGATCGCTGAAGCCTCCAAGCAGCGATTAGCCGATTCTGGCAAATACAATAAGCCGATTGTTACATCAATTGAATCTGCCACTGTCTTTTGGCCGGCAGAAAACTACCATCAGCAATTTTATAAAAAGAATCCTAAACGGTATAAAAGAATCGAGCGGTCTCGCCGACAATTTTTGGCATTTCAACGTTTACAAGGTAGACTTCGGACTAAAAACAGAAAATCCAAAAGAGAAACTGAATAAGTTGAAGGATATTTTAGAGGATGCAATTTCCGTCTGTTTCTTCACTATGTTTTCAACATAAAGATACCCCAAGAAGTAGACTGAAACTGACTACTCTTTGGGGTACTTTATTTTTAAAATGACTACAACTTACTGACCGCTTCTTCAACAGCTGTATTACCAGCCAAGACTTCAAATTCTTTGTTGATTGTGTTGTCATTGCGGAGTACAGAAATCAATGTTCGAGCTACATCTTGACGAGGAATCTCGTTGATGTCTTGCCCCATGCCCACTTTGATTTGATCGGTACCAGCCGTATCCACTAGCATACCTGGATGAACGATCGTCCAGTCTAGTTGAGTACGGTTTTTTAACCATTCATCAGCATAGTTTTTGGCGATCGTATAGATTTGCAGATCATTTTCTTTTGCCATTTCCTCACGACCTGTACGGAAAGTGCTGACCATAACAAAACGCTTGACGCCTGCTTGTTCTGCAGCGGTCATGGCTTTAACAGCTCCGTCTAAGTCGATCAACACGGTTTTGTCGAGACCGCTTCCTCCTGCACCTGCACTGAAAACAACCGCATCGACATCTTTCATCGCTTCAGCTAACTCATCTATTGAGTTTTTGACCAAATCTAAGAGAACGGTTTGGATACCTCGTTCTTCGAAAAATCCAGCTTGTTCAGCCTTACGTATCATGGCGATTTCTTCAATAGAGCTATCCTCTTTTGCAAAATCGGCAAAGTGATGAGCTACTTTTCCATTGGCACCTATAACGAATACTTTCATTTGAAATCTCCTCTCACTATTTAATGAACTAATTTCAGCATAGCATGTGTCAGCTAAATTTTCCATTAATTGGAAACGCATGGTTTTTTCCTACGTAGAAACTATTATGATTACTTGTTTTTGTATTGCGAACTAAAGACCGGCATGATTTGATCGTCGCCATAAGTTTCGATAAGAGGCAATTCATTCAACGTTTTCATGTCTTCCTCAGAAATCGTAAAATCGACCGCCGCATTATCTTTCATATGCATATGGTCTTTGCTGATAGATTTAGGCAAAGCAACAGTATCTAATTGAATAACATAGCGGATGCTTAATTGAGCAGGTGAGACCTCATATTTTTCAGCCATCTTTTTAACAACAGGATGGTCAAGGATCGCACCATGAGCAATTGGCGAGTAAGCTTCAACAACAATATTTTGGCTTTGACTGTACTCGATCACATCGCTAGGAACATTTGTGATATGAGCAAGGATTTGATTTACCATTGGTTTGACTTTGCCGTTATGGATCAGGTTTTCCAAATCAACTTGTTCAAAGTTGGAAACACCTATTGCCCGCAATTTTCCAGCTTCATAAGCTTCTTCCAAAGCACGCCATGCTTCTAGATTGCCTTCGAAGTAATGGTTTCCGTCACGGAAGTTAGCCCAAGGTTGCGGACTATGGATAATCATTAAATCAATATAATCCATATTCAAGCGTTCCAGAGATTCATCGATGGCTTTGACAGCTTCACCGTAGTTTTTGATATCGCCTTCGAGTTTTGTGGTGACAAAGATCTTTTTACGGTCGACACCAGACTCTTTGATGCCTCGACCTACACCTTTTTCATTTCGATAAGATTCAGCCGTATCGATATGACGATAACCCAGATCAAGGGCATCTTTGACAACTTGAACCACTCTTTCATCATCAATCATCCAAGTTCCTAAACCCAATTTAGGAATCTCAACTCCATTTGATAATGTATACATTTCATTTAATACCATTTGTTTGCCTTCTTTCTATACTTACTTATTTTTTGACAGAATAGCGGATCCATACTGTTCCGTGTTCCAATGTTTCAACAGATTCCAATTGGAAGGCTGTCTCTTTGATTTCGGTATAAGGTTCTTTAGCGACGAAGAACCGATGTCCGCTCGGATCTCCATTTGCGATAGGTGACAAGATGACGCTGACTTCATCGACTAGGCCATTCTGTACAAATGACCAATTGAGTGTTCCGCCCCCACCGACCATCATTCGTTCGATACCGAATAAATTGTAAAACTTGTCCAGCATGACTTCATAGTCGATCTGGTCTTTTCCGGCAATGATATACGATATTCTTTTCTTTCTAAGGAAATCTTTATATGCGTTTGATGCTTTTTCTGTTAAGACTTCTACAACAGGAGAATCGATACCGCCATAAGCGGAAAAATTTTCTTCAAAAGCCAGTTCTCCTCGTGCATCAATGGACAAATAATACATCGGCGCATCTGGATCTGCTACATAATCCCCTTCAGGAACAGGTGCTGCATTCTCATTCAACTTTGGTGTTTTATAATGCGTCATATTGTCTTCCGTTGTTGTTTTACCGTTCAAATAGCCTTGGATGCCGAATCGCTGTTTTTCAGGAGTGATAGAAATTTCCTGATATTGACGGCTAGCTTCTTTAAATTCGGGCAAGTCCATAATGTCTAGATTGCCATCGATAGAGGTGTGGGTATGGATAATCACATAAGGTTTATTCATCTTTTCATTCTCCTCTTATTTATCGTTTTAATCAATTTCTTTAATGATTCTCGCAGGTGTGCCTGCAACGATCACATTATCTGGTACATCTTTCGTAACGGTAGCATCTGCTGCAACGATAGCATTTTTACCGACAGTTACACCAGCCAAAATCGTTGCATTTGCACCGATCCAAGCATTCTCTTTGATGCGAATCGAATCTACTATTATCCCTCTTCTTTTTACTGGGTCAACTAGATGGTTCACTGTTAGCAAACGAGCGCCAGGACCGATCAATACATGATCTTCAAGGTAAATACCGCCTAAGTCAACGAAAGTAACATTTTGATTGAGAAAAATATCTTTCCCAAATGAAATATGTTTCCCGAAATCTGTGTAAAAAGGCAGAGAAACCGTAACCGAAGAATCGATCGATTCACCTGTGATTTCTTCAAGCGATGCGATCACGTCTTCTGGAGCATGGTAACCTGTATTCAATTCCATCACTAATCTTTCATTACCTGCCTTTTGCTCATGTATTTCTTCAAAAAGCGGGGAATCTTTTACAATTTCTTTTTTAATGATTCGATTTAATAAATCTTTCATCATCATTAGCCACCTATCCAATTATTTCTTGTTATTTCCATCATACTAGGCTAAACCTAACTTGGCTAATACCTATACTTCATACTTAGCTATTCTTTTTAACTATAACTAAAGAAGTTTTTTGGGGGTTTCCCGTAGATTGAATTTTTTTGACAGAATGACAAGATAAATAATCTTTATCTACCTTATGGAGAACATTCTTGTGCTCACAAGTCAGGTATAGGAGATAAACCTGACTTACCGTAATGATTTTATGACCCACAAGTAAAGTAATAGACTTCCGTTTATTAAACTGGAACAACGCTGGGATAATAACAAGGTTGTCAAAAAGTAGTCCCCTTATTTCACTTCTAATTTTGAATAAATTTCATCCGAAACAGGTTCTAACCATTCTGGCGTACCAGCTGTTATGGCAATATGTTCAAACCAGCTATCTTTTGACGCACCGTGCCAATGTTTTACACCATCATGAGTAACAATCACATCACCGACTTTTAAGTATTGTGCTGGTTTTCCTTCTTCTTGGTACCAACCTTCGCCGCCAGTGATCAGCAGCAACTGGAAACCATCATGATGAATATGCCAATTGTTACGACATCCAGGCTCAAACGTTACACTCCCAACGCCGACGTTAACTTCTGGATCAGAAATCAAATTATTCAAGTAGCTTTGTCCTATAAAGTATTGTGCAAATGCCTCGTTTTTTTCTCCGATTGGAAAAACAACTCCATTTTTTACTTCTTCATGTTTTGCCATTTTACATTCCCCTATCTTATTTGTATTCGACCCACTAATTTTCAATACCTATGTCTGCCTTATAAACTTATAGAGCTCACCGATTACTCAACACTGAGAAACGATAAGCTCCTTTTTTATTCTTAAATAGCACCCGTAACTTTATGCGGCAAATAAGGTTCTTCTAAATAAGCGATTTGCTCTTGTGTCAAAACAATGTCAGTCGCTGGTATGGCATCAAGTAAGTGGCTTTCTTTTGTTGCGCCAATGATCGGTGCAACAACTTGGTCTTTTTGAAGCAGCCATGCTAATGCAATCTGTGCTCTCTTCGCTCCATGAGTTTCTGCTACTTCGGCCACACGTTCTACGATCATTTTATCTTGTTCTTCTGTTTGGTCATATTTGGACTTCGCTGTCGTATCGGTGATAAATCGTTTTGTCTCTGCGCTCCAATCTCTTGTCAGCCTGCCAGCAGCCAATGGACTGTATGGAGTAACTGCGATTTTTTGGTCCTCGCATAAAGGAAGCATCTCTCTTTCTTCCTCACGATACAACAGGTTCAAATGATTTTGCATAGAAACAAACTTGGTCCAGCCATTTTTTTCTGCCACTGCTTGAGCTTTAGCAAATTGCCAAGCATACATAGCTGAAGCACCAATGTATCTTGCTTTCCCTGACTTCACTATATCATGCAGCGCTTCCATTGTTTCTTCAATTGGCGTATTGTAATCCCAACGATGAGTAATATATAAATCTACATAATCCATATCAAGACGCTCTAAACTTTGATCGATTTGATGAAAAAGAGCTTTTCTGGACAGCCCGCCGCTGTTAGGAGCTTGTTTCATTTTCATATAAGCTTTTGTAGCGACGACAATTTCATCACGATTGGCATACTCATTAAGAGCTTTTCCAAGAATTTTCTCGCTTGCACCATAAGAATAAATATTGGCTGTATCAAAAAAGTTGATCCCTAGATCCAAAGCCTTTTTAATGACTGGTTTACTTTCGTCTTCTTTCAAGACCCATTCATGAAAACCACTATTCGGATCCCCAAAACCCATGGCACCTAAACAAATTGGCGAAACATCCATACCTGTATTCCCAAATTTCACATATTCCACTCTAATTCCTCCTAAACTGAATTTTGATCGTTTCAAGTCTTACTTTAGCTCTTGGAGTTCACTCCAAGTCAAGGAAAAAGAACTCTAAATTCAAAGAGTTCTTTTTCTTTCTATTCTATTAGAGGGAATATAGCCTCCAAATAATTTAATCCATCGCTTTATATTGTTCTACAGATTTTATCTCAACTTTTCCAACTGACTCTTCTTCTAAAAGATTCAGTCGTTTAAAAAGAGGCCGCAATTTGGCCATGAAGAATCCCATCAAGGGTGCAAATAGCAGCATACCTATGATCGTACCTTCTCTTAAAGTTAGAGGAAGTGAGAAACCAAAAGTAAGAATCAGTACGACCGTGACACTGATGAAATCCATTCCTTGTCTGATTTTTGGAAAATCAAATCTGGTAGCTTGCGAGATAGCCATACAGAAACCTTCTAAAGCAAATGTCACCACATTGAGCACCATCACTGCGCTCACAAGCAGCGCCATGAGGACAAGTGCCCCTAACAGTAAGAAAAGGTTGACCATGTAGCTGTCGATCGTAATCGGCCCCAACACATCATACAAGAAGAAATTGATAAGGGTCCCTAAAAAAACGTTCAAAGGCAACTGCAACAACTGAATCCATTTGAAATTCTTTTTTAAGATGAGGATCTGCCCTAAAACGCAGAGACTATTGAACACCATTCCAATGGTCCCGATTTTTATGCCAGACAGATAAGATACTGACTGAGCCATAGCATCCCAAGCTCCAACGCCGATGGCTGCTTTTAGGGAAATAGACACTCCCATACCAACCATAACCATTAAGACGGTTAAAAGAGTCACCCTTTTTAGTTGTTTCATGCACATCCTCCATTCTATCTGAATAACCAGAGTCAAAATAAAAGCAGTCGAATTCTACATTACAATCAATAAAAGCCCTCTTTATCAGAGTAGTCTATTCAAATCCTTTTTTAGTAGGGAGAAGAACGATTTCACTAACTGTCACCGTTTCCGGTGTTCCGATGGCATAAATCACTGCGTCCGCAACATCGCTGGATTTCAACCCGATTTTGTGTTGAAGATCCTCTGTCCATTTGCGGCGTTCCGGATCATTAATTGTATTATGGAGTTCCGTATCCACAGTCCCTGGAGAAATGACCGTACTACGAATATTGTTTTCTCGCTCTTCTTGGCGCAAGCCTTCCATAATAGCAATGACCGCCGTTTTTGTCCCGCAGTAAACTGCTCCGCCGGGGAATACCATATGTCCAGCTTCAGAAGAAGTGGTGATGATGTGACCAGATTGCTGTTGCTTCATGATTGGAAGGACAGCAGCTATCCCGTTCAATACTCCCATCACATTGATATCGATTGTTTGCTGCCATTCTTCGTATCGTTTTTCTGCTAACGGAGCTTGAGGCATGACTCCTGCATTGTTGAAAAGGACATCTACTCGTCCGTATTTTTCAAGCGCTAAATCTACTACTGCCTGAGCTTGGTCTTTATCAATGACATCTGCGACCGCATAAGAAATATCTGCGTTCGGTAAGGATTCAACTAGCGTTTTCAAACGGTCTTCTCTACGAGCTGCAACAACTAGCTTAGCTCCCATTTCTGCAAGCTTTTGTGCTGTAGCTTCTCCAATACCGCTTGAGGCTCCCATAATAATGACGACTTTGTCTTGAATAGCAAACATTATTTATGACTTCCTTTCTTTTTTCACTTAAAAAAGCGCCTTCATTCTAATTCATATGGCACTTCAATTTCACAGCTCTTTACTGTCATTATATAGGAGGTTCCCTTATTAACAAGACAATCAAGTAAACATCAAATGTCGTTTACAATTTATTTACAAAATCAAACTTTTTTTGTAAACGCTATTTACGTGAGCTATACTAAAAAAGGGTGATAAAAATGCTGTTAACAGAAAGAATGAAAGAAAAGATTTTCTCTCCTTCAGAAGAAGCCATTATTGACTATATGTTTGATCAACGGGGAGATATTCGAGATAAAACTACAAAGCAAATAGCTGCAGAAACCTATACCAATCCTTCAACATTGATACGTGTTGCCAAAAAACTGGGGTATCAAGGATGGGTGGAGCTGAGAAACGTCTTTAGTGAAGAAGTCAGCTATTTGAATAGTCCCTTTAAAGATATAGAGGCTAATTATCCTTTTGAAGAGGATGATTCGGTTCTTACCATCGCAAATAAAATAGCCGCACTAAAACAAACGACCATCAGCGACACTTTGTCTTTGCTCAATAAAGATGAGTTGCAAAGAGCCGCAGAATTTTTGAATCAAGCAAAAGAGATCAAAATATTTGCGATAAACAATAACTTATTTCTTTGTCATGACTTCAAATCACAGATGACCCGTATCGGAAAAACAGTCCATCTTTGTACTGTAGATCAAGGGTATGAGGCAGTCAATTGTGATCCAAATACTTGTATCATCCTCATCTCTTACACGGGAGAAACTAAAGAGATCGTCCATTTGCTGCCGATTTTAGAAAGCAGAAAAACGCCGATCATTGTGTTGACCAGCATTGGTGATAATACATTAACGAAGCAGGCTGATTGCGTCCTTCGTATGACCACGCGTGAAAAGCTGTATTCCAAAATAGGAAGTTTTAGTTCGAACAGTTCGATCTCTTTCCTTTTGGATACTCTTTATGGCTGTGTATTCTCCAAGGATTACCGCAATAACTTAGACCATAAAATCAACATCTCAAAATACTATGATCAACGTCAGAGTTTCAATAAAGTCATTGATGAAGAGTAAATCTTTAACCAGCAATAGGAGCAAGTCAGCAAAAAAAAAAGTATTCTGCTAATTTGGAAGCTGTTCTCACTTTTTTGCGTTACCTATTGCATTGATTATTTGGATAAAGGGAACGCAAAACTAAGTTACGTTCCCTTTAAAGGCAGATGATCTCAAAAAAGGAACGCAAATCGGATTTGCGTTCCTTTTTTGGCTTGAATTTTGACTAAAGGGCACGCAAATTGACTTTCGATCGTTTAGAAGCAGCGTAACCAAATTGCAGGATGCTTTCTTTTTAGATAGACCTTCTAGGTCACAGATATATTTGATGTTGATGTAGTTGTTGCTTTCTCGCGATTTTGTTTGCCGTTCAATTTGTAACTCAACAACCTCATTCCGTTAAAAATAACGACTAAGATACTGCCTTCATGCACCAACATTCCGATAGACATATTCATCCATTCGCTGAAGAAAACACTGGCCAGTAAGACTAAGACCACACCAACTGCGATAAGGATATTTTGTTTCATATTCCGTGCAGTGGCTTTTGTCAATCCTAAGGCATGAGGCAAGCGGCTGAAATCAGAGTTCATCAAGACAACATCCGACGTTTCAATCGCCACATCTGTCCCGCTCCCCATTGCAATTCCGATATTCGCCAAAGCTAATGAAGGACTGTCGTTAACACCGTCTCCAACAAAAGCGACGATTTGCCCCTGTTGTTGTAAGTGTGCGATATGCGCTGATTTGTCTTCGGGCAGCATATGACCATGCGCCTCTGTTAATCCCAATTCACGCGCCACCACATCCACCGTCCCTTGGTTGTCCCCCGAAAGAACAACTAAGTTTTTCACACCTAACTTTTTCAATGCTTGCAACTCTTTTTTGACTCCCACACGGATCTGGTCGCGAATGCCCATCAGGATCTTCAATTCGCCATCGACCGCTGTCAGAACAAGCGAATTCCCGTTTTGTTCAAATCGCCTTACATCTGCTTGCGCTTTATTATTGAGCATCACGTTTTCTTTTTCCATTAATGCTACATTACCCACAGCTACCCGCTGGCCATCCACATTGGCTACGATACCGCCGCCTTTGACAACTTCTGTCCCTTCTACTGTCGAAAACGTCGTTTCTCCTATTTCTTGCAAGACGGCTTTTGCGAGCGGATGATCGGATTCGCGTTCTACGCTGGCCAAATACTCAAGTGCTTCATTCGAATTGTCACCATAAATCTCTATCTCCGCTACAGTTGGGTTCCCTCTTGTCAGCGTACCTGTTTTATCAAATACGATCGTATCCACTCGGCTGAAGTCATGGATCACTTCACTACCTTTAAGAAGAACACCATTGCGAGCTCCATTTCCAATTCCAGCAACATTTGAGACAGGTACTCCGATAACCAAAGCACCTGGACAGCCCAGAACCAAAATAGTGATAGCCAGTTCGATGTTTCGGCTGAACAGCCACACTACAAATGAGAGGACCAAAACAGCCGGCGTGTAGTATTTGGAAAAGCGGTCAATGAACCGTTCTGCTTCCGACTTGGAATCTTGCGCTTCTTCCACGAGTTCAATGATTTTCCCAAACGTCGTATCTTCTCCCACTCGGTCAGCTCGGATTTGAATGGTCCCATTTTCTAAAATCGTTCCGGCATACACTTCAGCGTCCGTAGTTTTGTTTACCGGTACAGGTTCGCCTGTGATACTGGCTTCATTAATATGCCCTGCTCCCGACAAGACTGTACCGTCTACCGGAATTTTTGCACCGGTCTTGACGAGCAAGACGTCGCCTTCATCTACATCGTCCACATCTACTTCTTCAAATCCTCCATCTTCCATTTGGCGCAAAGCACTTTCTGGTGCCATTTCAGTCAGTTCTTTGATCGCCGAACGTGTTTGGTTCAATGTGCGTTGTTCCAAAAAATGTCCGAATAAAAATAAAAACGTCACGATAGCGGATTCTTCATAGTTTTGGATCCAAAATGCTCCAATAACAGCGATGGTGACCAAGACATCGATGCTGACGACTTTTACTTTTAGGGCTTGGTACGCTTGAACGGCAATAGGAGCAACTCCCAAAATAGAAGCGATGATCAAAGCTCCTTCAGAAAGCCCCACATTTTCTAAAACAAAATGGCTGAAGAATCCAAATACGATCAACACTCCGCTGATCAATGTAAGATGGTTTTTCTTACTTAATAGATGCTGCTGCATGATTTTTTCCTCCTGTTTTTTATTGTTGAGTATAGTATAAGATGATTTCTCAATATAATAATTGACTGCCATCAAGTTTGAGACATTAGTTTTCTATTTGAACAAAAAAACTCCAGAAAGAAAAGTCTCTATTTTCTTTCTGGAGTTTATATGATGAATCACGCTTGATAAGCTTGGTCTGTTTCCAAAAGCATGTTATACACTGCTGCATACGTTTCACAGACATCGCCGGGAATGGCATAATTATCTGTGATCTCACGCAATTGTGTAAATTCTGCATCCAAATCTGGTTTAGCAGAACCAGCTGCATGTGTTTTTTCATTGATTGCACTGAATAAATCCCGCACCTCAAACGCTTCGGGGTGGTTCTTGCCATGTGCACGAGTGATCGCTGCAGTGAACAGGTCTAATTTTTCAAAATTTTTGTTTGCTGCTTCATTGAATGTTGTCATGATGATACTCCTTCTTTCTTGATTGGATTCTTTTAAGCTGATTTCACTTTTGTTTTAAGAACTGGATAGCCCAAGTCTACGATCGCTTTCTCGATTTGTTCGATGGAAACAGTCTGTTCATCAAATTCCGTTTTCACTTTGCTGGAGTTGAACAATACTTTGACGCTTTCTTTATCGATCCCGTTCAATCCTTTTACAGCGTTCTCGATTTTTTGCATACAGCTTGGACAAGACAACGTTTCTAATGTAAGGACGGCTTTTGTCATGATGTATATCTCCTTTATTGTTTTTTGTAGTAGAGGTTTTCACTCCCTCTTCTTCTTTACAACTGTAGTATAGCCGATTTGTGAAGAAGGAAAATTGACGCTGGTCAAGTTTTGAAATCTGATCTCTAAAAAAGAAACGACCACCCAGAATATGCCTGGAAAGGCCGTTTCAAATTTTAACATTAAGCTAAAAAACTTAGTAGAGCTTGAATAGTTCCATTCTCTACCATAATGAATATCCCTAATCCAATAAACACAACAGGCACAATGATCCGTTCATATTTTTCAAGCGTTTCAGAGACAAAAAAAATTTTTGCTAATCGATAACTGATATAACAAAGAAGCGCAATCGAAATAGCAAATACAACTAGAGCTATTCCAATTTCTAGAACCGACAGAGCGGTAAAGTAAGGAATGTAAATACCTAGATTATCGCCGCCCGATGCAATCGTTATTAAGGCAACAGTCCAGAACAAGCGACTTGTTCCTCGAGACTCTAGCTTTTCAACTACTTCCTCCTCTTCTTCTTCCTCTTCACCCACTAAGGCAACTCGAATCCCTAAATAAATTGGAATCAGACCAAGAAGCCCAATCATCCAATCTTGAGGAATAAAATTCAGTACATATGCAGCAAACAAACTCACTGCTACCAAGATTCCTGTTCCAAGATATTGTCCCCAATAAATATGACGGATTCCCTTTTTGGTATGACTTTGCGAAAAAATAATCAACAAAATAAATAAATAATCAATACTAGTAGAAATATAAACAGCTATGGCTGTAAAAACACTTTGTAACAAACTTGCTTCCTCCAAACTAAGATTTCATAATTTTATTTTCTGGTACATTGAAAAAAGCACGAATGATCGAATGTACTTCTTCATTCGCTATAGAATAATAAACCATCTTTCCATCTTGTCGCGATATTGCCATTCCATGCTTTTTTAAAAATCGTAAGTGATGTGACGTTGTAGCTATACTTGCATTTAATACAGCTGCCAAATCACAGACACACATTTCCTTGTACGTTTCTAAAGCATAAAAAATTTTGATCCTAGATGTATCTCCAAAGCATCTCCCTAACGCAAGTAAACTTGAAAAGTCTTTTTCGTCCAATATGCTTTTTACATTTTCTACTTTTTCTTTATGTACGATATTCGTTTTACAAACCTCTATACCCATTATCCTCACCTCTCATTCAAATATCTATTTGAATGAATTATATCTTTTGGATTATCCTTTTGTCAATCGCCTCAACGTACCTGGTTTTCTTCTATCAGTCCTGAAAGACGTAACAAAAAAAGATCGTGCTGAAAATCTGTACGATCTTTTTTGTCCATCAAGTATTTCTCTATTGTTATTCCGCTTTACTGTAGCGGAGCTTGTCTTTGTATTTGACCATACTGTATGCTGAAAGCCATGCTGTGATTGGGATGATCAAAATAGCACCCGTCCCTGTATAAAAAATCGAAATCACTTCAGAAACGAATACTTTCGAATTTAAGACTTCCGCTAAAGAATAGCCTAAATCTTTGAACCAAATAATCAGCGCCAGATAACCGCCGATAAAAGCAAAGAACAAAGTGTTTGTCGTCGTCCCCAGGATATCTTTTCCAACCGTCATCCCGGATTTGAATAACTGGTACCGATCTAAAGTCGGATTGTGAAGGTAGATTTCGCTCATCGCAGAAGAAATCGAGATAGCTGTATCTGTTATTGCTCCGATCGTTCCCATGATGATCGTACAGATGATGATGTCGCCAAAATCAATCCCGACATAAAATGAAAATGACAGCAACTCTTCAATTTCTTCTATCCCAAATCCTTGAATTTTAGACTTCTCTACCAATATAAAAACAGCGAAGATCAACAAAATCAACGTAAGAATCGTTGAAACAAATGCCGTAAGAGATTTGAAATTAAATTGATTGATGTAAAACAAATTGATGCAGCTGATCAATACACATGCAATAATCGTCAAAAGGATCGGATTGATTGTTTGGTCTGTCATAAGGATAATAGTGATCAGCATGATCCCGAAGTTGAAAAACAAGGCCAGAAAAGAGCGCGTTCCTTTTTCACCGCCAATCACTTTCATGAGGAAAAATAAAATCAGCGCCAACCAAATCAATGCATTCATTTGACCACCCTCCCCTTACGAATGAAGTAAATCGCTGTATAGATGCTAATGGGAATCGTTAAGACGATCCCGATGCTTCCTACTAGCGCCCTCGTCAACTCTAATGACAAATTCATCGATAGCGTGTAATTCACTGCCATGCCGTTTTTCAAATACAGCAAGATCATCGGGATACTGCCGCTCACATAGGCAAAGAACAGCACATTGGCCATCGTCCCCATAATATCTTTGCCGATTTCTTTGCCAGATGCTTTCAAGTCTTTCAAGGCGATTGCCTGATTTTTCTCCGTCAGCTCATACAGCGAAGAAGTGATCGTGATAGCAATGTCCATTGAGGCTCCTAGAGAACCGACTAAAAGGCTGGCTAAAAATACCGACTGCGGATTTCTGGTGATAAAAGCCATCTCTTCGTACCGCAGTCCTTCTCCAGCTGTCAATTTAATGACCGCATAAGCAATCAGCAACGACGAGAATGTCCCTGCCACAGTGGCTAAAATAGCCGCATGGGTCTTTTTGTTGTTTCCGCTCACCAACAACAATGAAAAGACTGTAAAGAAAAGCACCAGTCCGCTGCAGATCCAGAATAAATTTACGTCTTCTCCCTCAGTGTAGTAATTCATCGCCATCATCAATACCAAAACATTGACGACTAAACTGATTAATGAATACAAACCACTCTTTTTCCCGACCCATAGGACCGTCACAATAAATAGCCAGGCAGCAACTACGATAAACGTATCTCGTTTAGCTCCTTCGATATTTCCTGTCAAATGCGTTCCCTCATCGTTTTGAATACTCACGAAGATTTTATCTCCCATTTGATATTCGTGGTCCGCCGCACCGGATGCGGAGTATTGGTTTTCCATTAGAATACGTTGCCCTTTATGGTCGCCGTTTTTGATTTCTCCGATCACCGTTTGATCAAATACTTGATCTGTATTGCTCAGGGAATCTACCATTTCTTCTTCATCCGTCACCGTAGTTTCTATCACTTCTGCTATCGGCTTGTCGTATAAGTAAAAGTTGTTTTGTACAAATAAGATGGATAACACCATACTGAGTAAAATTAATACATAGGTTATTAACGTTTTATTTTTCCATTTGATATTCATCAGAATACCTCCAATTGAATGAGTATCTCAGTGTAGCCTATCACTTTTCGTTCTTCAGAGACAACCTTTTTTTTAGCATTTTAGCCCCTTATTTGAAGGTTTCATCTGCTTCATGTAAGATTGATGTAGAGAGTACGGCAAGTTTTAGGATAAAAACAAGAAGTAGCTAATTAGGATGAGTGTTTTTACAGAGCAGCAAAAATTAACTATTTTAGAAGATCTTGTAGCTATTAATAGCGTCAACGAAAACGAGATCGAAGTAGCGGAATACCTAAAGAAATTGTTCGCAGAGTACGGTATCGACTCCACGATCGTTCCTGTTACAGAAACCAGGGTCAATTTGGTAGCGGAAATTGGGTCAGGATCGCCGGTATTTGGGATCTCAGGACATATGGATGTCGTCTCACCAGGGGATGTCTCCAACTGGTCGACAGATCCATTTGTGCTGACAGAAAAAGAGGGCAAGCTTTATGGACGCGGGGCTAACGACATGAAATCAGGACTGGCTGCTTTAGCCATCGCTATGATTGAATTGAAAGAAAGCAACACCTTAACGAAAGGTTCTGTCCGCTTCATGGCAACGACTGGTGAAGAAGTCGGCGGAGTTGGCTCGAAGAAATTATATGAAGAAGGCTACATGGACGATGTCGATGCTTTGATCGTCGCAGAACCCTCTCAAGATGTAATCGTTTATTCGCATAAAGGTTCCTTGAACTTCAAAGTCACTTCGAAAGGACAAGAAGCGCACAGTGCTATGCCGCATTTAGGTTACAACGCGATCGATCCACTAGCTGAATTCATTACTCGAGTGAACGCAGAAGTACGCGACCCGAGCCGCTCAAATGAAACGCTGGGCGAATTGATTATGAACTGCACGATCGTACAAGGCGGGCAGCAAGTCAACTCGATTCCTGAGGTTGCTGCTGCAGAATTCAACGTGCGGACGATTCCTGAATACGATACGGAAGAAGTCATTGCCAAATTCAATGAGATTGCTGAAGAAATCAACAAGCAAAAAGATGCTAAGATTCATGTAGAAGTCACAATGGCTCTGCCGAGTGTGTTCACAGATGGAAAATCTGAACTGGTAGAAATCGCTCAAGATTTAGGCGAGAAGTATTTCGGTGAAAAACCTGGAACGATTGGTTCTCCAGGAGTAACTGACGGATCCAACTTCCTGCGCTCTAAAGGCGACGAGTTCCCGTTCATGATGTTTGGACCCGGCTTAACTAAAATGGCTCACAAAATTGATGAGTACGTGCACAAAGATGTTTACTTGAAATTCATTGATTTGTATAAAGAGATGATTTTAGCGTTTAACAAATAAAACATTTTATTATAGAAATATTTGAGATAACTAAAACCCGACCGCAGAATTCTGTGGTCGGGTTTGTGCTGTTAGGTAAAAACTTTTTTATTCGTTCGGATAAAGATTTTGGTAAGTTTCTACTGATTGTTTAATTAACTCTTTTAAAACATCAATGTCGATATCCGCCAACTTATTCACGTAGATACATGCCTTGCTTTTCGTATGTTTACCGAAGTTTTCCAGCAGCTTTTCTCTTTCTTCACTTTCGTACGCCAAATAAAGAGTGTGTTTCGCTTTTCTTGGCGAGAATCCGGCTAAAGGTGCGTCCCCTTCATGTCCTGAAGCATACTTATAGTGATAGCTGCCAAAACCGATGATACTCGGACCCCACATTTTCGCTTTAAAGCCTGTTACCTCTTCAAAAATGTCCAACAACTGATGAGCATCAGCTTTTTTCTTTTCACTCTCTACACTTTCGATAAAGTCGATCACGCTATTATCATTTTCTTTCATTTTCGGTTCAGCCATACAGTCACGCTCCTCTTCTTCGAATAGATGTTAGTTCCATTATGGCACTTTAAAAGTACAAGTACAATTCTCTGAAAAAGAGCTTCCATAGCTACAGTAACAAATAGAAATATTTTTTAAAAACATCATTTATTTAATCAGCTATTATGGTACACTTAGCTCAATTAAATTGTATCGTAACTGTTATATTTGAGGAGATGTAGGATGAAAAGAAAAATAAGTCTTAAATGGATTTTCTTGCTTTTAGTTTCAGCTTTAATTGTTTTACTATCAGTTTACTTACTACATCTAAGGTCTGTAAAATACGAAGGCAAACCTTTAACTATCGGTGTTGTAGGAGAACCTCCAAAAACCAATGAAAAACAAGTAAGTTTTGAGGAAATTTCTTTTGATGATGTCCTAAATAATGATTTTGATTCTTACAATGCGGTTTTTATTATGCCTGAAAACTTAGCGCAAGCCAGTGAACATCAATATGCAAAAATTTACTCAGATTCTCCTATTCCATTCTTTTTCATAGGTGCTAACAGCCATATTCCATTTACAGAAGCAGAGTTAGATTTTGACGATGATTCATGGGAAACATGGGAATGGACCCCTGGAACGAGTTATGCCAGTGGATTCTATTTTGACACTGCCACTAGATCAACAACAGCTTGGGAATTTTATTTATACGATGACGAAAAAACAGATGAAAATATAGAAGCAGTTTATACAGAGATATTCAAATCCATTACAGAAATTTGATAGCAAGAGTTTGAACTACTTACTAAAAAATATTAAAAACTCGACGCTTATCAAACAGCCTCGAGTTTTTGCATCATTTAACACGCACAAAAGCGGGAAGCTGATGCTCCCCGCTAGATCAAACCTATTTATTTAATATTTGCAAAGTGTTCTAACGTTCCGACCATGTTGGCTACAAAACCGTACTCGTTGTCATACCAAGCAACTGTTTTGACCAATTGGCCGCTTTCGCCATCCATAACTTTCGTTTGAGTTGCGTCAAAGATAGAACCAGCTGGCACTCCGATAACGTCTGAAGATACGATGTCATCTTCATTGTATAAGAATGCATCCGTTGCAGCTTCTTTCATTGCCCCATTGACTTCATCTACGGTTACTTTTGTATTCAATACGGAATACAATTCTGTCATTGAACCTGTAACTGTTGGGATACGGACAGCTGTACCGTCGATCTTACCTTCCAGTTCAGGGATAACTTTTCCTACCGCTTTAGCAGCACCTGTTGAAGCTGGAATCGCATTTTGCGCTCCGGCACGATTTTTACGCCCGCCTGGTGAATCTTGAAGCGCTTGTGTTGCTGTATAGGCATGAATCGTTGACATCAATGCACTATTGATACCGTATTTTTTGTTCAACACATTTGCCATCGGTGCCAAGCAGTTCGTTGTACAAGAAGCTGCAGAAACGATTTGATCATCTGCATCCAACGAATCATGGTTAACTCCGTAAACAATGGTTTTCGTGTTGTCTACTTCTGCTCCGGCAGCTTTAACTGGCGCAGAGATCAATACACGTTTGGCTCCTGCATCCAAGTGAGCTTGAGATTTTTTCGCTGAAGTGTAGAAACCAGTACATTCTAGAACGATGTCGATACCTAAGTCGCCCCAAGGCAATTGGCTCGCATCTTTTTCTTCGTATGCTTTGATTTCTTTTCCATCCACAATAATCGCGTCGTTCCCTACTTCTACATTATAAGGGAAGCGTCCTTGAGCAGTATCGTATTTTAGCAAATAAACTAAGTCGTCATTATCCGTCAAGTCATTGATCGCAACTACCTCTAATTCTGTGTCCATTTCCAACATCCGGCGCAACGCCAAACGTCCGATACGTCCAAATCCATTAATCGCTACTTTTATTGACATGAATATTTCCTCCTTCTTTATTTGAATCTACTTTTATGGTAACTCTTCTGTAGATTAATTTCCAATTGTACGCATTGGTTATAGATTATTAAAGATCACAGGATTTATTATGAAGGCTTTCACGCCATACTTCTGAAATAGAAAAATACAGCTGAAATGATTCTTTATGTTTAGACACAAAAATGATTCTAAAACATTTGACGTTGGTAAATAAAAACGATGTTTCTTCGTTAATCGTTTCTTGGAGCAGGACATTACTGAGCCTAAGACAGCCAGCAGCATTATTGTTTTAGTTTATTCATCAAGTGAGGCTTCATTTCAAGTTCACTTGATGAATAAGTACAGTTTACTAGTCAAGTGAGAACTTAATTGAACGCCACTTAATAAATAAATCCATTTTATTCTTCAAGTCAGGAATTTTTCACTCCTCACTTGAAGAATAACCTTCATTTACTCCTCAAAAGAAAGCCTCTCATCACATTGAATAGAGCATTTCTCTAGAGGAAGGCGTTGAATGGTATAACCATATTCGAACATAAGCAAAGATGGCTGGTTTAAGTCCGGTCTCGCGGCTTTCCATGAACATACCCAAGACCGGAATAAATTGCTTTACCAACGTTAGAAAATAAAGAGACACAAAAATACACTCCAAAAATTTGATTTTCCCTCAACCATTTGGAGTGTATATTATTGTTTTTCTACTTTAAAACTTAGTAAAGCACGACATCTAACATATTGAAAGAAGAATTTTCCAACTTAATATCTTATTTGAATCAAGTCTATTCACTCAATGGTTGAGCTTCACCAGTTGTTTGGCTTAAGCCTTCATGAATTTTTTCAATGTTCCATTTCATCATATTGTAATAAGAATCGCCTGGCTCTCCCTCTTTAGCAATAGAGTCCGTGTAGATTTTAGTATAGATGGGAAGATCTGTTTCTTTTGAGACACGTTCCATACTTCGTGAATCCACACTTGTTTCAACAAACAGCACAGGTACTTCAGAGACTTCGATGCTATCAATAATAGTTGTCATTTGGTCAGGCGTACCTTGGCTTTCAGTATTGATTTCCCAAATATATCCTGCCTCTAGACCATATGCTTTGGCAAAATATTTAAACGCCCCTTCACTCGTCACCAGTAATTTCTTCTCTTCGGGAATATCATTGAAAGCAGATTGTGCTTGCGTATCCAGTTCGGTCAATTGTTCAACATAGGCATCAGCATTCGCCGTATAAGCGGCTTCGTTCGCAGGATCTTTACTAATAAATATTCGTTCGATTTCACGGACATATTGAATCCCATTTTGTAAGTTTAACCAAGCATGCGGGTCAGCTTGACTGTTTTGACCTTCACTGGTTAAATACAAAGGCTCAACCTCTTTGCTGACTGCAAAATAGTCTTCATCTTCAACTTTGTTCGTTGTTTCCATTAAATCATCAAACCAACCGTTCCCCGTTTCTAGATTCAAGGCGTTGTATAGAATGATATCCGCTTCTTCGGATTTTTGAATGTCTTCTGGTAATACTTCATGTTCATGTGGATCGGTACCAATGGGAACAATACTATGCATGTTGATCAGTTCTCCACCGACTTGTTCTGCCATATCTGCAATAATAGAATTCGTTGCGACCACATTCAACACTGCTTCATTCCCAGTACTGCTTTCTTCAGAGATACTTTCTTGATTTCCACAGGCTGCGAGAATGAGTAAACCAAGTCCGACACTTACTAATTTACACCACTTTTTCATTATCTTTTCCTACTTTCTATTCATCATTTAGACTAATTCTTCACTATTTTTTTCCAATTTTCTACGAATCAATAAACCTTTTTGCGGAGCGAATAAAAATGCCATCACAAAGAATACGGCAGCAGTCAGCACGATGGTTGCTCCAGAAGCCAGATTATAAGAATAACTGAAGAAAAGACCGATAAACGAGCTAAACATACCAAAGAATGCGGATAAGCACATCATGATTTTCAAATTATTCGTTAATAGATAGGCAGTGGCTGCTGGTGTAATCAGCATAGAAATCACTAAAATCGTACCAACAGTCTGCAAGGAAACGACTGCCACTAATGTGAGCAAAAACATTAAAGCATAATGGAAAAATTTAACCGGTAAACCAGCAGCTTTTGCCATCACAGGATCAAACGAAGTCAGTTTTAATTCTTTGAAAAATAATAAGATAAAGATGAGCGAGACAATGGTCACAACAGCTGTTAACATCATGTCTGAGTCACGAACTGCCAGCACGTTACCAAATAAAATATGGTATAAGTCAGTAGCACTTTGCGCAAATGAAATCAAAATCACACCTAAAGCAAAGAAACTGCTAAAAACAATCCCGATCGCAGTATCATTTTTCAACGTACTTTTCTCAGTAATGAAGCCTATAAGAACCGCCGTTAAAACACCGAAGAAAGAAGCTCCAATAACATAACTAAAGCCAAACATATAGGAGATGGCTACTCCAGGCAGAACCGCATGGGAAATGGCATCACCCATTAAGGACATTCCACGTAAAATGATAAACGAACCAATAATCCCCGCCACAAAACCAACTAATAAAGATGTAATCAAGGCATTTTGTAAAAATTGATAATTCGTTAAACCGTCAATAAAATTTGCAATCATTTTATTTACCTCCTGAAACTAAGTCAACAAAACTGGTACCATAAATAGCGCTTAAATTATTTTTCTTAAATACTTGTTCAACTGGGCCAGATGCAGATACCGTTTTATTCAGCATGATCAAGTGATCAAAATATTCTGTTACTTTGCTTAAATCGTGATGAACGATCACCATTGATTTGCCTTCGTCCCGCAATTTTTTCAATACTTTCACAATCACTTCTTCACTAACAACATCGATTCCGACGAAAGGCTCATCAAGAAAGAACCAATCCGGTTGTTGTGCAATAGCCCGTGCAATAAAGACACGTTGCAGTTGACCACCCGATAATTCACCGATTTGACGGTGACTATAGTCTTGCATATCTACCGTTTCTAGAGCTTCTTGAGCTAGTTGTTTTTCTTTTTTACCAGGGCGCTTTATTAATCCCAGTTTCGGATAGGTCCCTAGTAAAACCGTATCAAATACATTGATCGGAAAACTAAGATCCAGTTCTTGACGCTGCTCAACATAAGCAATATTTTTTTGAACCTGTTTTAGTTTTTTCTCTCCAAAAGTTACCGTTCCTTGATAATCAATCAGTCCTAATAAACTTTTTACTAATGTTGATTTACCTGCCCCGTTTGGACCGATAATTCCTGTGATGTGGCCAGTAGGGATGGTTAAATCAATGTCATATATGGCTTTGTTTCCTGCGTAATTAACGCTGAGGTTCTCTACTTGAATCATTGTATTGTTCATTTTATTTCCCTTCCTCATTTACGTTTTAGGTTTACCTAAACTTTATTTTAAGGTTAATCTAAAAAACATTTAAAGTCAAGCTTAATAAAGAGAAGAAGGTTTTGTTCCATATAGAGCTTGTATCCGTTGCAAATGAAAATATCATATAATATAAATTCCATTTGGTATTCACAATAGGACCTATTTTTGACATTGGTTTGTTTTTTTTAATGCGGTATAATAAAGACAAATGACATCAAAAGGAGTACTTAAATGACGCCAAGTAAAGAAGATTACCTAAAAACCATTGCGGGACTAGGCGGAGAAACAAAAATAGTGAATAATAAACAATTAGTAGAGGCTCTGAATGTAACTGCTGCATCGGTAACAGACATGAATTCAAAGTTGTTGAAAGAAGGCCTTATCACACGTATTCCTTATAAAGGCGTACAAGTTACTGAAAAAGGATTGCGTTTAGCTAATCAAGTCATTCGCAAACATCGAATATGGGAAGTCTTTTTGTTGGAAAAATTGGGGTATGATTGGAAAGAGGTACACGCTGAGGCTGATCGCCTTGAACACGCTTCTTCTGACGAGCTTATTGAACGGTTATATCATTTTTTAGGGGAACCAGAATTTGATCCCCATGGTGGTACTATTCCTGCTAAAGACAGTACAATTTCTACTACTCAGTCTCCTAGTTTGATTGAGCTTTCTCCAGGAGAATCTTTTGTGATCAAGGAAGTCAAAGATGACCAGGAGTTTTTGGAATATTTGACCTCTAAAAAAATCCAGCTGAGAGCACGATACACTCTCCTTTCTAAAGAAGCCTACGAAGGGGATCTCACTTTGAAAAGTGCGGATGGAAGCATCATTGCCGTCAGCAATAAAGCTGCTTTTAAAATTTATGTAGAAAAAAGAGAAACCTGATTTTAATTTCAGGTTTCTCTTTTTTTCAGATTGATTCTCCACCGTTTATACAGCAGGTTAGAAAAATCTTCCAATTTTTTATTCCACTCATTTTTGATCTGATCACTTAAACAAACCAGACCAAAAAGAAAGCGAGAGATACATGGAAGATCAAACAATTATAGCTGAAGGGAAACCCGCACTAAAAAATACACTTCAGTTATTATGCACTCCGTGAGGGTCTCCTTTTAGTATTTATATCAGCTATTCATTTCTTGTTCATACTCTTCTTTCAATTTCGTCCAATAGACTTTATCTTCATTTGTTACTTCCCTTAGTACTCTGCATGGATTTCCTGCAGCTACGACATTATCAGGAAGACTTTTGGTAACTACCGATCCTGAACCAACAATCACATTATTTCCAATCGTAACACCTGGATTGATCACAACGTTGCCGCCTATCCAAACATTGTCGCCAATTGTGATGGGGGTCCCAAATTCTAGACCAGAAGTTCTTATTTCAGCATCGATCGGGTGTCCTGCAGTATAAACCCCTACTCTAGGACCAAATAACACATTATCGCCAATCGTGATCGGTGCAACATCTAACATGATGCAATCAAAATTGGCATAAAAATTCTCGCCTACAGAAATATGATCGCCATAGTCACATCGAAATGGCGGTTCAAAGTGGACTTTGTCTCCAGTTTTTCCCAATAGTTCTTTCAATAATGCCACTCGCTCCGCTGATTCGTCTACAGTCATTGAATTATACTTATGAAGAAGACGGCGGTTCCTCTGATTCATTTTTCGTAATTCGCTATCGCCAGTGTACAATTCTCCAGCAATCATTCGTTCTCTTTGCGTTCGCATACAGTATCCTCCAAGATTATTAGTTTTCCTTATTAAGTTCGTTCTATTTTATCCTAAAAAAATACAAACGACAAGGTTTCATCCAATCGCTGCCCTCCCACTGCATAAGTAGCTTAAGGGTGTGCAGTGAATAGTCAAGTCATTTAAAATGGCTGTTCTAGAATAAGCTTCAACCCCAATTCATTGAGACCCATTAAATAATATTCGGCTACATCATGATAAATTGTTACCTTTGCCAAATACCCATAAGGGAAAATTTGAGTGATTCTTGCGGAAATCTCAGCCCATATTTCGGTTGTAATGAATCGATCAACATCAAAAATCACTACTTCATGTGGGTCATACATACTAATGATCGTACGAAGGGATTGTTCCACAAGCCCTGCTGCTTTTGACCGATTTACTACGGGAAAGTGCACATTATCATAGTAGGATAGATGTTTCAGTTCACCACTTAAACCATTGGCACCACAGAAAATGCGATCCTGAATGACTACCGCTGAACCTGGAGGATAATTTTCTAGACAATACAATCCAGCCACGATTTCTTCAGTGCTGTTTTCCTTTGCGAATCCATAAGTTGCTGCGTTAATATCATTCTCTATAATAACCGGCAAATCGGTCATGTCTTTTAAGCGGGCTCGAATATTGATGCCTTTCATAGAAGAAAAATCCATAATCTTAAAATTACCATCCATTTCAACACCTGGAATACCAATGACAATAACCGATATCTTCGAATACTCGTTCAGGAGTTTCTTTATTGCATTCAATACGCTATCCATCGTGTTTTCTGTTAAATGAACCGTTTGGACTACAATGCACTCATGGCGCAAATTAGATACCCTTAATAAGGCTGTTTGCTTTTTATCGGTCTCATAAAAACGGATGGTCAAAATAGTTTTGTAGTCTTTGTTTAACTGATAGACCATTGCTTTTCTGCCACCTGTAAAGACAGACTGTTGGAGAGAAACAAGCTCACCGGCCGCTATCATTTCACTAATCAATTTATTGGTCGTCACTACACTTAAAGACGTCAGACGTGCAATTTCAGTTTTCGTTAAGTCGTGCTGCTGCTCCATAAATAATTTGCGGATAGCTTGGACATTGTGTTGTTTTAAGTCATTAGGTTTTTGCGATTTCATGCTCTTCCCCTTTCCCATAATGATGCATTCGTTTAGGATTGAAATCCGGTCTTGTCTTCTTCAGTAATTTCTCGAATGACCTTACACGGAACACCTGCAGCGATTACACTGGCTGGGATATCTTTATTTACCACACTCCCCGAACCAATAATGGCATTTTCTCCAATGGTTACCCCTTGATTGATATGAACACCTGCACCAATCCAGCAATCCAGACATTGTTTCCAATGGTTACCTTTTTTGCATAGCATCCGCCAGCCACGCGTTCTGCGGCATCAAGGGCATGATTGGATGTGTAAATGCCTACTCTTGGTCCAAACAAAACGTTGTCTCCAATTTCGATTTTGCCGCCATCTAACATCACACAATCAAAATTGGCATAGAAATTATTTCCGATCGAGATATTGAAACCAAACTCACATCTGAAATTGGGCTCAAAATGAACCCCTTCTCCAACAGACGCCAATAATTGTTTTAACATTTCTTCTCTAATTTCTGATGGTTCACCGAAACTGTCATTGTATTGATTTGTCAACAGCACTGTTTTTTCTCTAGCTTCTATTAATTCTTTGGTTAGATCATTGTACATCTCGCCACTTAACATTTGTTGTCTTTGTTCTTTTAATGTCATGACACTCACTCCAGACTGCCTCCATTATAACAAAGAACTCTCTCTGTATTGTATCTTATTATTCAATTCAAACGCCATCAATCTACAAATTATTCTCTATCCTTTTTTGTCTAATCTATTGATAAAGCTTCAAAACCAAAGTGGAGTTTAGCCTATTTGCTTCGTAATCCAGTATGAATTTTCGTATTTTTTTCATAGATCTGCTATCCTTTGTGACCGCCGACCAGTCCGCTTCGTTGGATCGCTGTGCCTCCCTTAGTCAGGCTGCTGGCATGGACTAAAGAACTAAATCCATACTTTTCTCGAATTCTGTCGATGACGACTTCCAACTCTTCTGTATGGATGGTTTTTTCAGGAGTTTCAAACAAGTTCAGTTGCAGCTGTTTTTTATACGCTATTTTTCCGCACCGGATCGCTAATTGACGTACAGGTTGATTGTTGTAATGCGTTCGAAAAATCTGTAAACAGGTTTCGATGATTTTAACGTTTGAAGAAGTGGGAAAGATCTTCATTTGGCGGCTGAAGCCTTTATCTAAAACGTCCTTGGAATAGCTGACGGATAAGTGGATCACTCCCGTTTCTGCATGATGTTTCCTTAATCTGGCCGCCACTTCATCGGCCATTTCCCTGATAACCACTTCAATTTCATACTGATTGACATAATCTCTTTTTAAGATCTGGCTTTTGCCGTACCCTTTTGAATGAGGGGTGTATTTTTCGGACAGCACACTATGATCTATTCCATGAGCATGATAAAAGAGCTGCTCGCCAATCACTCCATGAACGCGTTTCAGCGCATCCACATCATATTGAGATAAGCTGTACACCGAATCGATCCCTAATCGATACAGATTCTTAGCCGTATTTCCCCCGATCCCCCACATATTGGTGATGGGATGGATCTTCCAAAGCTTTTCCGGAACATCTTCATAGTGCCAAATGGCTATTTGCGATTGAGTTCTTTTTGCTTCATTATCCAAAGCTAGTTTAGCTAGTAAAGGATTATCTCCAATACCGATCGAGGTCACTAATCTCAATCGTTGAAAGATGGTTTTTTGGATCTGTTTAGCTATTTCTTCGGTTGACCCATAAAGAGCGTGTGAACGGGTAACATCTAAGAAACTTTCGTCGATACTATAGATATGAATATCCTCTTCTGCAACAAATTCTTTGAACAAGTTGTTGATCATCAGGTTAACTTTTATGTACAAGGCCATTCGAGGTTCGACAATTTCGATTTTTGAATGCACAGGAATTTCAAAACGCCTAGAACCCGTTCGAATACCGTATTCTTCTTTGACTTTCGGCGAAGCAGCCAATACAAGCCCGCCTTCCAGATCCGGGTTGCTCATTACGACGATGTAAGACTCTAAGGGATGTATGCGTCTTTTAACAGACTCTACTGAAGCAAAAAAAGATTTTACATCAATACACAGAATATCGCGTCTTGGCTGATAAGAGTAATCCATTCTGATCATGATTCACATCTCCTTGTTCATTCCGTTTTTTTTACACCCTAAACCACTTTGGAGTTTCTGTCTTCTCCACATTGCGGATCAATTCTAATTCACAAACCACTAACCCAGCATCAATCGTTTGGACATAAATACTGTTCTCATAGTATCCGCAAACAACCCCTACAAGATCTTCCTCATATTGGCCATTGAACAAGCAGTCCAGCTGAATCGCTATTATTTCTTTCCGGCTAAATGAGTCGTCGATCAACGAGTAGATTTCTTCCGGAGTCTGTTTCTCTTTTTCTTCAGTGGTGTTCCCCTTGTTTTTTTTCTCTTCTTTTAACAGTTCCGCATGTTCAGATAGAATCAGACCTTGCCACTTGGCCATTTTTCTATCTACATAGCCTGAAGTATTGGGATCGATCACTCTATTATTCTCTTCCGATTTATCGTGCATGTCAGACACCGCCTTGTTCTCTTTTAAACCCATTATACGAACGCTTGTTCGATTTGTAAAGAGATACTCTTTTTATTTGTTCCAAAATCAACCTTAAAGAACACGACAACCAATGAATAAGTTCCCCTACTCCATTAAAAAATGCCGACTTCTCTTCAAGAGAAATCGACACTCAGCTTATTCTATATTTAGTGTGAGGCTTTTGGTGGTTGGCAAACGCACATTTACGTTGATGATTGTTTTTAAGTTTCTTGAACGTTTTTTTCAACTCTATTGCCGCAGTGTGCTTCATGAATACTGTATTTGAACCTTATCTAATTCATTAGACAACGGTTTCTGTACTCTCAGAGTAATCCAGTGCTGATGAACCATAGTCACCCGTACTAATCCGTATAGCATTTTCCACATCATACACAAAAATCTTCCCATCTCCGACTTGGCCGGTATAAAGAACCTTGCGTGCTGCTTCGACTACGCTTTTTACCGGAACACTGCTGACGATGATTTCGATGCGTGTTTTAGGCAATAAATTTGTGTCCACTTCCGCTCCTCGATAATAAGTGGTATGCCCTTTTTGCATCCCATAACCATAAACTTTTGTAACCGTCATTCCAGTGATACCAATTTTGTTCAACGCATCTTTCAGTTCTTCAAATCTATCTTCATTAGCAATAATATCGACTTTGGATATTTTTTCTTCATTTGAAATAGCTCGTCCCAATTTTGGTAATTCAATTTTTGTTGTTGTTGCTGTACCTTTTTCCTCGAAATCTGTCTCTCCATAACTCATTCCCGCAAATGCCAGCTCAACATCTTTTGGCTCCTTATTCATTCCTCGAAATACAGGTACTTGGCCAAAAGGCACAGTTACAAAATCTCCATAACTGGATTCTAAGCCGTGTTCTGAAACATCCATCCCAGCAATTTCTTCTTCTTCGCTGACTCGCAATCCAACGGTTTTATCAATGACAAGGAAAGCTATTGTCATCGTTACAATCACCCACAATGCAACTGCCGCAACTCCAAGTATTTGTACACTAAGCAGTTCAAAGTTTCCGCCATACAGAATTCCGCCATCGACAGCGAATACTCCTACCAAAATCGTTCCCAAAGCCCCTGCTGTTCCATGAACCCCAAAAGCGCCAACCGGATCGTCGATTTTGGCTTTATTTTCTACAAATTCCAAACCGTATACCAAAGCAATAGAAGAGAGCGCCCCGATGGCAACTGCTCCGACTGGCGAGACCACTGTACAACCAGCCGTGATCCCTACAAGTCCAGCCAGTGATCCGTTCAACGTCATTGAGATATCAGGTTTACCGTACTTCATCCAAGTGATCGTCATAGCTGTTAACGTCGCTGTTGCAGCAGAAAGGTTTGTATTTAAAAAGATGGTTCCGATCAAAGCCAGTGTCTCATCCCCTGTAGCTGATACAGTAGATGCACCGTTAAATCCAAACCAAGCAAACCAAAGAATAAAGACTCCCAAAGCTCCCAGTGTTAAACTATGTCCAGGAATGGCACGTGCTTTTCCATCTTTGTCATACTTGCCGATACGGGCACCAAGTATTTTCGCCCCAATCAAAGCTGAGACACCACCTACCATATGAACAGCCGTTGAACCTGCAAAATCTATAAATCCTAATTCAGACAACCACCCGCCGCCCCAGATCCAGTGACCAGAAATTGGATAAACAATAGTTGAAATAATCAACGTATAAATCAAGTAAGAACTGAACTTTGTCCGCTCAGCCATTGCTCCTGAAACAATTGTCGCTGCAGTTGCAGCAAAAACTGTCTGAAACATCAAAAATACATACCCTGGAATCGTTGAATCGTAATTTCCTTGCACGAATAAATCAGGCGCTCCGATAAGCCCTGCGACACTTGGCCCAAACATAATTCCAAATCCAATGATCCAATACATCAAAGACCCTAATACAAAATCCATCAAGTTCTTCATAATAATATTACCTGCATTTTTTGCCCGAGTGAACCCTGTCTCTACCATCGCGAATCCTGCCTGCATAAAAAATACCAATACCGTTCCTATCAAAACCCAAAGCGTATCTGTTGCTTCAAACATTTGCAACTCCTCCTATTCGACTAGCTGTTTTTATAACATGTTATAAAAACTAACACCAAATAACGAAGATTGCAATACATTTCATTGAATTTGTTAAAATAATTCTCTAAACCTCACCTCGCATGTCAGAACATCTCACATCAAATATGGTATATTCTAATATTACGATTAAATTATTTAATAAAAACCTTAATTAATACGTTTTTATATTTGACGGCTAACAATTATCTATTATTGGTATAGTCTATTATTTTATGAAAAAAGAATAAAAAACAGCCAAACACTAACTCGAACAATATTAATAAAAATTAATATTATATTCGTATTTTAGATATAGCTAATTTTCGTTTAAAATAACCCAAACAAAAAACAGCACATATCCCTTTTGTCGCTAAGGAATATGCCCTGTTTTTATGGATAAAGCTCCGTCAAACATTTTCTGAGTTTCTGCTATGCCAGTTTCTGACTAAAACAGACAAGGTAAAACAAATCAGGAAATACACTAACGCTAAGAAAGCATAGATCATAAAGACTTCTGATGTTTTAGTGACTTTTCCTAAAATCACTTGTCCGCTTCGTGTAAATTCTATGATTCCCAACCCAGCAAGGAATGACGTATCTTTGATGGTAGTGATCACTTGCGACAACAAAGACGGAATGACTTTTTTGAATGTTTGCGGCAAGATGATATACCACAAGGTTTGGAAAAATGAGAACCCTTGAGAATGAGCGGCTTCAAATTGCCCTTTTGGTATCGCGTTTAATCCTCCCCGAACGATCTCGGCCACTACTGCAGCGGTATACAGGAACAATGCAAATGACCCTTTCAATAAGATCGTACTTCCTGGAATCAAGAAGGCGCAACCCAACATCCACAGCAGCAACGGCGTATTGCGAAACAACTCAATATAGAATCCGGATAATTTGCCGAAAAACTTTCTTTCATAGTTCCGCACTAATCCTAAAAGAGTTCCGAATAGGATGGAAAGAATCACTACCCCTATAGAAATCAGTAAAGTCGTTTTTAAGCCGTCCAGTAAAAAAAGTACGTTAGGCTGAGTAAAAACGGTTTTTATAGACTCGATCATTCCATCACCTCCGGAATATCCACTACTACGGAATCATTTTTCTTCAATTTCTCTTCGTATTTCCGAGAGAAAGTCGCCAGCGGGAAGCACAATAAGAAATACAGCAGCCCCGCTACGACATAAGCCGGTCCGTAGTTTAACGAATAAGAAGCGTAAGAATCAGCTGCATACATCAAGTCCGCTCCAGCGATGATCGCCAATACGGAGGTATTTTTGATCAAATTGACCGCTTGGTTCGTTAATGGCGGCAATATACTTTTCACCATTTGCGGCAAGATGATGTAGCGCATCGTTTGAACGTAATTGAACCCTTGAGAATAGGCGGCCTCATGCTGGCCTTTAGGCATTGATAAAATACCGGCCCGCACGACTTCTCCTACGTATGCTCCATGATACAGCCCGACACCTACTACCCCGATCGTGAATTCACTCAACACTAAACCAGCCATAGCCAAACCGTTGTACATGAAGAAAATCTGAATGACCAGCGGGATGTTTTGGAAAATCTCCACGTACACCCGAGCGATAGAACGCGGCAGCCAGCTTTGAGCTGTGGAAAGAATCCCAACGAATACGCCTATCACCAAAGACAGCAGCAAGGCTAAGACAGCGATTTGAAGTGTCCTTAAAAAACCAGTCCCAATACTGTCAAAGTTTTGAAACAGAGCCTCCCATCTCCAAAGAGCGAACGGATTTGTACTGTTCATTATTCATTCAGTCCCCACTCTGAAACCAATCCATCAAGAGTGCCATCTTCTCCCCATGTAGTGATCAACTCATTTACGTGCTCTGCCAATTCTGTATTTGATTTCTTCGTTGCAATTCCATAATCTTGAGTCGCAAAACGATCTGGTAAGATCACAGTAGAATCATCCAAATAACCAGCCAAGATCGATCTGTCCACACTGAATGCATCTACACGGCCAGAATCTAAAGCCGCTTTGATTTCTGGATAAGTTGCGTACTCTGAAAAGTCCATCGTAATGTCGTATTGTTCAGCTTCTGCTTTAATAGCATCGGCTGTTGTTGAACTTTGCGATACTCCAATAGTTGCTCCATCCATATCTTTCAAGCCTTCATAATTCTTATCTTTTTTCACCAGCAAACCAACTGCATCTTCATAATAAGCTTCAGTAAAGTTGTAAGTTTCTTTACGTTCATCTGTTACTGTAAAGGTAGCGATGATCATATCAACTTCGCCGTTATCCAATAATGGTCCACGTGTTTTTGCTGTAACTGGCGTCAATTCGATAGCGTCTGGGTCGCCTAAAATATCTTCGGCTAATTTCTTCGCAATATCAATCTCAAAACCTTCGATTTCTCCGGTCTCGGTATTTTTCAATCCGAAGTTTGGAACGTCTTCTTTGACTCCTACTTTCAATACGCCTGCTTCTTTGATGGATTCAATGGTAACTTGATCCGCGCCGCTTGTCGGCTCAGTCGCTGAACCTTCATCTGACGAACAAGCTCCTAAAAACAACAAACTGGACAACATCAATGTAGCGAATAGATTTCTTTTTTTCATCTCTTTTCCCCCCTAATTAGTTGATTATCCCTTTTTTATCGTAAAATTTTGCTTAAAAATTCTTTCGTTCGTTCATGAGTCGGATTATCAAAGAAATGTTCTGGAGTCCCTACTTCCAAAATCGTTCCTTCATCCATAAAAATAACTCGGTCTGCTACTTGCCTTGCAAATCCCATTTCGTGTGTCACGACGACCATCGTGATATTCATACTCGACAACTGGATCATAACATCCAGCACTTCTTGCACCGTTTCCGGATCTAAAGCTGAAGTCGGTTCGTCGAATAAAATGATTTTCGTTTCTGAACAAAGGGATCTCGCGATAGCGACCCTTTGCTGTTGTCCACCTGATAAAGTGGACGGATAAACATTGGCTTTCTCTCTCAGCCCTACGATATCTAAATACTTATAGGCTGTTTCTTCTGCTTCTTTTTTAGATTTTTTTTGCAGCTTTATTGGACCAATCGTCAGATTTTCCAACACCGTCATATGCGGATAGAGGTTGAACTGTTGAAAAACCATTGCAGAAGAATTGCGTACAACTTCTAATTTGTTTTTTGCAGTCACTTGTTTGCCTTCAATAAAAACTTCTCCTGATGTCGGTTCCTCAAGGAAGTTCATACATCGAACAGTCGTACTTTTACCAGAACCCGAAGGCCCGATAATAACGATTTTCTCCCCTTCCGCCACCTCTAGATTGATATCTTTCAGTACATGGTGGTCTCCAAAATATTTATTTACATTTTGCAGTTTAATCAACGTTGCCTCATCTCCTTTTGCAAAAAAATATGAACATCTCATTATTTTGAAGTATTCATGCACTATTCTCTAGTACAAATTAAAAGTATAATGATGTTTTGATGAGAAATCAATTAAAATGTGCAATCGTTGTGTAATATTATCTTCCATGAAAATGATAGTTAGTCTTTTTTATGTCTCAAAAGCTTATTCTAAAGCCACTTTTTAAAATTAGAGAACGCTCATTATTTTGTCATTAATTAGCAAAAAAACTTATTTCCTTTTGTGAATAGGAAATAAGTTTTTCTATAATAATTTTTAGTTAAAAAGGTATTTAAAAGGTATTTAAACTCATTGATCCAGAAATTTCCTTTTGTGAATAGGAAATAAGTTTTTCTATAATAATTTTTAGTTAAAAAGGTATTTAAAAGGTATTTAAACTCATTGATCCAGAAATTTCAAGAAAATATTGACTAGGACAAAAGATTTCCTAAAAAATACACTTCTAAAATACACTTCTAAAATACTGATTATTTTATTCAGTTGTTTTAGAATACATTATTCTATATTTCTATCAAAACATACAAAAACAGAACTATTTTTTCACAACATTACTTTTATGTCTGAGTCTATTTTTTTATAATTTGATATTCTTCTAAACTAAACTTTCATTAACTTTTTCTTTTTCTGCCATCGACATAGATAACTCTGGTTTTTTAAACACATTATAAATTTTCTTACTAGACATTATCATTCCCATAGTTTATTTTGGATAATATTCTTGTAAATACTCAAATGCATCTAAAATTAGTTTAAACCTATTTTCATCTCCATTAATTGAATCAGGGTGATATTTTTTTGCCAATTTTTTATATTGAACTTTGATATCATCGTAAGTAATACCATTTACACTTTGAAATTCCATAACTTTTAAATAGATATCAAAACTGTTAATATCGGCACTATGATGATTAGATTCCTTATAATAAAGATTTTCAAGATTGTCAACGTAATGGTTTAATCTTTCATATGCATTTTGAATAAATTTTTCTCTGACTTCTTTTGGCATATTTGTATAATCTGTTAGCGTTCTATTCAAATTAATCTCATTGAATAACAATGTTGCTGCACATTCAAGAAAAAAGCGATTGCCAATAGCCTCTTCATCAAAAATAGCATCTTTGGTCATATTTGAGATATCCTTTAAGACAGAAGCAGCACTTTTTTTATTGGTTACTTTTCCTCCAACTTGAATACCATTAACACTAATATTATTAAAATACATTTTCTTTTGTCCTTTTGTATCATAATGTTGTTCGATGGCATACTCAATTAGAAACTTTTCGTCTCTTAAACTATGCTTTCCCGTTTCCATAAATAAGAAGTATTCATCTCCTTCTTGTGATCTAATTAATGCAGACTTCCCTGAAATTTTCCATAGTTTCTCATTAAAAATAGTATTGTCATATGTAAAAAAAATATCTTCTTGTTTGAAAGAAGCATCTTCCCTATCTTGATTTGAGTAATTTTTATTTTTAGAAGAATTATAATTTTTTTTGTCAAACAAGTCATTTAAATCAGGTGAAGGAAAATCCTTCATTAATACATCTTTCTTATTAGAATTTCTAGATGAAAGAAACAAAATAAATGCTATTACTACAATTAATTCCATGTTTTTACCTCCTAATATTGTAACGAAATTTATATTCTCTAATAATTTTCTATAGTTTTAATAACTGTCTTTAAATTTAAGTTGTTCTACCTCATTAAAATTAAACTAGTTATATTAGTGAATATTATAGCACTTATTAATTAATTTATATCGTTTATTATAAATAATTTTTATCTGTCAAAGTATAATAAAAGAAGAGTTCTAAGTAATTGCGTTATTACATAAGTTGGATGCATTGACTGAGGTGGGGGATACAAAAATTAATTTAGTAGCGTTTGGAAAATGGAAATCAAATAATTAAGAAGAAAACAACGTATTCTAAGGCGATTTCAAATGTCGAAGTGGAGAAATTCTACGAAATAGGCTTAAACTATATCCTAGATAATTCATAGTTTTATGAGTTTGCGCTCTAAAACCGTATTTCTTCAACATTTGTAAAGAGTTTCTTTTTTCACCCATTTGGTGCGTGAAAAAAGAACACCTTTCTGTTAATGTAGAT
>NZ_JBGQQS010000022.1:0-46632 GCF_045528365.1 Desemzia sp. FAM 23988 | reverse complement strand
TAATCTTATCCATAAGAAGGCCTCTTTCATTTATGTATTTGCCCTGCAAAGCATACATTTATGATAAAGTGCCTTCTTTCTTTTTTCCAGTAAAATTATTGGCTCTCGAGAACTATTTTACACATACCTCGAAAAGCATTTAATCAATTAATTACTTCTGTATGGAAACAACGTACCATATGCTCGATCATAGTCTCTCCAAGATCCGTAAATGTCGCTACCCCTCGTCTATGAAGGGCAGTTTTGAACCCTTCCGCATCAGCTCCTGCCACAGTTAGAAAATCGCAAATATCTGTTGTTACACCTACTACATGGATTTTACCTACTCCTGAGGTTCTCAATGTATCCGCTAGACCAGTTTGGAAAAAAGCATTATAGTTGGTTTTTGGTTGATAGAGAAGATTTTCATGGCCTTGATGTTTCTGAAACCAATCGTTTAATTCTCCGTATAAGAGCTGCCCATTCGTTCCTACAACATTATGAGGCGGCCATAATTCAAAATGTGGGTCATCTGGTTGATGGGCATCCATTGCAACGACAACTGTATGACCACCTGCTAAAAATTCAGTGGCTAGTTCCTGGATATAGGGGCTGATTTCCTGTGCAGGTCTCCCCACTGTTAAAGTTCCATTATCAGCAACAAAATCATTACTCATGTCAACGATTAATAAAGCTTCTTTTGGCATGTAAATCCCTCCTAAAATTTTGACAATGATTTGAATTAAAGAATAAAAAAGCTCACATTTGTGTTCATTCATTTTACTAAATTGAAAGCCTGATTACAATTTATCTAATGCTTATTCACTTCCATTTCAAGTACAAAAAAACCAAGCCCGTAATACAGCTTGGTTTAAATGACTCTCTAGTTTGTTGGTTCGTCTTCTTTAAGGTACACAATATTATTTTCTTTAATCGCTTTTGGCTCGCCATCAGCAACTTGATCCAAGATAAAGGAACCATTGCTGTATCGATCACTGACTACATAATTTTCAGGTTTCATCTCGATCAATTTGTCTTTCGTCGTGACAATCGAATACAGTTCATTGTCTTCTCCTGTTACTTTTGTCAACAACGCAATCCGATGTGGGTTTTTTTTCAGTTCTCTAAAGACCATTAATCCACGTTTCGCTCTTCCTAGAACAGAAAAGTCTGCCAGATCCATTTTCTTAACGGCTCCTCTTTGAGAAATGACCATAACGTCCGTCTTCGGCGCCTCTACGTCCATCAATACGCCGTCAACAACATAATCTGTCTCTTTCAAATTGATTGAACGTACACCAGTAGCTTTTGCTCCTATGACAGGAACTTCACTCAGCGAATAACGCAATCCAAAACCAAGATGGGTTACCAAAAAGACGTCATGCATCAATGCATTTTCGGTTATTTCAACATTGACCACACGATCGGTCTCTGTTTTCAACTTCATTGCTTTAGTCGATTTCGTCTTATAACTTCTCCATGGTTTAAACACATTCGCTTCTACTTGTTTGATATACCCTTCTTTTGACATCAACGTAAAAGTTGGTCCAGCAACAAAATCATTGAAGCCAAAAACTTTCAAGACCTTTTCATCCGGCTCTAAACTAATGTATTGAGATAGATGGTCTCCCATTTCTTTCCATTTTAAATCGCTTAGTTCATGTACGGACCGGTAAATGACATTACCTTTGGTCGTGAAAATCAAGAGGTGTTCCAATGTAGTCAATTTGTCTATAAAGATCGGGTAGTCTCCTTCTTTCATTCCCACATCTTCCGCAGGTGAAGCTGTATAAGAACGCAGGCTGGTTCGTTTGATATATCCTTCATTAGTGACGACCACTACAACGTCTTCTTCTGGAATCAACACTTCTTTATTGATTTTCAATTCTTCAATTTTATCTTCCAGTTGAGTCAAGCGCGGTGTAGCATATTTCTTTTTGATCTCTCTCAATTCTGCCTTGATCACACGTTTCATTTCGGCAGGGCTGTTTAAGATTTTTTGGTAGCTTTCAATAGCTTGATGCAGTTCTTTGGCTTCTTTTTCTAGCGCCGTAACGTCTGTATTGGACAAGCGGTACAACTGTAAGGAGACAATAGCTTCCGCTTGGATCTCCGTAAACCCGAATTGAGCCATGATGTTTTCTTTAGCATTCTTTTTATCGGTACTCTTACGAATCGTCGCGATCAATTGATCCATGATAGAAACAGCTTTGATCAATCCAGTCACAATGTGTTGTCGATGTTCTGCTTTACGCAATGTGTAATGCGTCCGTTTAGTGATGACTTCTTCTTTATGTTCCAAATAAGCTCCCAACATGCGAGCAATGCCCACCTGCATAGGACGTTTATTGTCGATAGCCACCATATTGAAGTTGTAATTGACTTGCAAGTCGGTATTTTTCAATAAATACGTTAAAATACCTTCCGCATTGGCTTCTTTTCTCAACTCAACAACGATACGAAGTCCTTCTCTATCTGTTTCATCCCGTACTTCGGCTATGCCTTCAATCCGTTTGTTCAGACGAATCTCGTCCATTTTACGGACCAAGTTAGCCTTGTTCACTTCATAAGGGATTTCCGAAATGGTAATTTGCTGTTTACCACCACGCAGTTCCTCGATCTCCGTTTTTGAACGGACGATTATTTTACCTTTACCGGTTTCATAGGCTTTACGAATGCCGTCGATTCCTTGGATAATGCCTCCTGTAGGAAAATCAGGGGCTTTGATGTAATCCATCAATTTTTCGGTGGTGGCATTTGGATGATCCTCATAATAGATAGTGGCATCAATGACTTCGCTAAGGTTATGCGGCGGGATATCCGTTGCATAACCTGCAGAAATACCTGTCGCCCCATTGACCAATAAATTAGGGTAACGAGCAGGCAGTACAGTCGGTTCCTCTGTAGTATCGTCAAAGTTCAGCATAAACTCTACGGTGTCTTTATCAATGTCCCGTAATAATTCATCCGAAATAGAAGACAAGCGTGCTTCCGTATACCGCATAGCCGCTGGAGGGTCTCCGTCCATACTACCGTTATTCCCGTGCATCTCGATCAGCACTTGACGTTGCTTCCAATCTTGACTCAAACGTACCATCGCTTCGTATACACTGGAGTCCCCATGAGGGTGGTAATTCCCGATAACGTTACCCACTGTTTTAGCAGATTTCCGAAAACCTTTTTCAGAAGTATTTCCTTCCACATTCATGGAAAAAAGAATCCGTCTTTGGACGGGTTTTAAGCCGTCACGGATATCCGGCAAGGCACGTTCTTGAATAATGTATTTGGAATACCGTCCAAAGCGATCTCCCATGACTTCTTCTAATGTAAGCTCTTGAACCTCGTTTTTATTCTCCATCTAGCGCACTTCCTTCGTTCTCTGATTCATTGTCGTTCATGATTTGTGAATTTTCCAAAATACTTCCGCCTTCTTCAAGAGAAAATTCTACATGGGATTCGATCCATTTTCTTCTTGGTTCCACTTTATTGCCCATTAATACGGAAACCCGTTTTTCAGCTTGAGCCACGTCATCAATGCGCACCCGAATCAAGGTTCTGGTTTCTGGGTTCATTGTGGTGTCCCATAGTTGGTCCGCATTCATTTCCCCTAACCCTTTGTACCGTTGCAAGACATAATTTTTCCCAAAGTCTTTCGTTACGTCGACCAATTCATCATCTGTCCAAGCATAAGCGACTTTTTCTTTTTTGCCGAACCCTTTGGATAACTTATACAATGGAGGCAATGCCAAGTAAACTTTTCCAGCTTCGATTAATGGTTTCATGTAACGGTAGAAGAACGTCAACAGCAATACTTGGATGTGCGCTCCATCCGTATCCGCATCGGTCATGATAATGACTTTATCGTAATTGCAGTCCTCAATATCAAATTCTGGACCTACTCCAGCACCAATCGTATAGATCATCGTGTTGATCTCTTCATTTTTCAGAATATCTTGAATGCTGGCTCTTTCAGTGTTGACGACTTTTCCGCGCAAGGGCAGAATAGCTTGGAATTTACGATCTCGACCTTGTTTCGCTGAACCGCCAGCCGAATCTCCCTCCACCAAATACAATTCGTTTTTCTTCGCATTTTTACCTTGTGCCGGTGTCAATTTACCAGAAAGCAAGCCGTCATTCTTTTTGCGTTTTTTCCCTGTTCTGGAATCGTCACGCGCTTTACGAGCAGCATCACGCGCTTCTCTAGCTCTGATCGCTTTACGAACGAGCTGTTGGCTTAATTCGCCGTTCTCTGTGAGGTAATAGTTCATTTGGTCACTGATGACTGAATCGATTGCTGAACGGGCTTGAGGGGTTCCTAATTTGCTTTTAGTCTGCCCTTCGAACTGCAACAGGTCTTCAGGGATCCGAACCGAGATAACAGCAGCTAATCCTTCACGAACATCACTGCCTTCAAGATTTTTGTCTTTTTCTTTCAACAGATTCACTTTACGGGCGTATTCATTAAAGGTTTTGGTCAAAGAAGTTTTCATTCCAGCTTCATGAGTACCGCCGTCTTTTGTCCGTACGTTGTTAACGAATGATAAGATGTTTTCTGAGTAGCCATCGTTGTACTGGAAAGAAAACTCGACTTCGATACCATTGCTGTCCCCAGCAAAATACGCTACAGGTGTTAATGTATCTTTGTCTTCATTTAAATAATCCACAAACTCTTTGATGCCTTCTTCATAATGGAAAACATCTGATTGATCATTGCGTTCGTCGATCAATTCAATGCGGACATTTTTCAGTAGAAAGGCCGATTCTCTTAAGCGCTCAGACAAAACATCGTAAGAAAAAGTCGTCGTAGAAAAAATAGACGGATCCGGTTTGAAGTGGACAGTCGTCCCATTTTTCTCTCGAGTAGCCTTTTTTATCATATTTCCTTTAGCTTTACCGCCATTGATAAATTCTTGCGTGTATTGTGAACCATCACGATACACCGTTACGGAAAGTCTTTCTGAAAGTGCATTGACCACACTGGCCCCTACACCGTGTAAACCACCAGATGTTTTATAGCCGCCTTGACCAAATTTTCCACCTGCATGTAAAACGGTAAAAATAACTTGGATCGTTGGAATCCCCGAAGAGTGCATTCCTATAGGCATGCCACGACCATTGTCTCTTACCGTCACACTATCGTCTTTGTGCAAAGTCACTTTGATTTCATTCCCAAAACCTGAAAGGACCTCATCCACTGAATTATCTACGATCTCATAAACTAAGTGATGCAATCCTCTGGTGTCCGTAGACCCGATGTACATACCTGGTCTTTTGCGGACGGCTTCCAATCCTTCTAATACCTGGATGGAAGAGTCATTATATTCATATTTGTCTTTTGCCATATCTTTCAAAACTCCCTACACCATACAAATTCTTTTCTTACATGTATTGCTTTGATTATTTTTTTGAATGAACTTTACATCATGTATCAAGTCATTTTAACATACTTATACCGTTTACAGAGCATTTAAAAAGAACATTCAAATCATACCTATTTTATGAATCTTAGTCAACTAGTCGAGGAACAGACTCTTTTCTATTTCCGTCAACCAAACTAAACCGAATAGGTGTTCGGTTTATTATACCAAAAATTTCTCTAAAATGGCAGTTTTCCTTCAAATCAGCTTTTTCGAAACCACTTTCTTTCCCGAAAACAATCCTTTTTCTCTTTTATCCTGTGTAGTATTTTAAAAGAATAAATGGTAAAATGAGTCGTACGCAGCAAATCAAGTTGGTAAGGAGAGAAATTGATCGATGATAACAATACTCATGTTTGTTCTATCGTACCTTTTAGGATCGATTCCCTCAGGCGTATGGATCGGGAAAAAGTTTTACAATACAGATATCCGTGAATATGGAAGCGGCAACACAGGGACTACCAATACCTTTCGAGTGCTTGGAGTAAAGGCAGGAATAACCGTTTTAGCAGCAGATGTTCTTAAAGGGACATTAGGCGCTAGTCTGCCTTATTTTTTTCATTCTGATTTAAACCCTATGGTAGTGGGGCTTGCAGCTATTTTGGGACACACTTATCCTTTATTTGCCCAGTTTAAAGGCGGTAAAGCAGTTGCGACCAGTGCAGGGGTATTGCTGGCCTATAATCCACCATTCTTTATCTATTGTATTGCATTGTTTGGTATATTATTGTACTTTACACGCATGGTGAGCTTAAGCAGTATGACGGCCTTAGTTCTCATTACTTTTTCCACTTTGTTCATACACGACTGGGTGTTAACAATCATTGCCTTTATCCTGACAATATTTATTACATATCGTCACCGAGATAATATCACCCGTATCAAGAATGGGACTGAAAGCAAAGTTCCATTTGGGTTTCGTTATAAAAATGAAAACTGATCTGTCTTGTTCTTATAAAAACCAGCGAAGCAGGCAGCTTCTCTTTTGTTTTCAAAGTCAAAGACGCAAAAAAGGCTGTCTCAAAATTGAGACAGCCTTTTTCTACACTATTTGACGTTGGCAAATAAAAAATAGTTTCCTTTTCAGCTGAACCTTTTAGAAACTCATCCCCAACAATTTCTTTACCATCGCCAGCATATGAAGAGCCCCTTTTCCTGCTTTTTAAAACGACCGGAAACCAGTCGTTAATTAACTTGGATGGAATATTTCGTTTGGAATGTCTCTTGAGCGGGCAGCGTTTGAATGCCTAGTTTATCTTCCAGCTTACCTGAAGCATCAACGGTATCGGCTATTCCATGCCACGGTTCAATACATACAAAAGGAGCTTTTTTCCCAGGAACAGACCATACCCCAACATAAGGGTGATTTTCAAATGTAACCTCTACAGAATGAGGCGTTTTATCAGATTGTATGCTAAAAGTATTGCTGTTTTTCACTTCAAATACTAACGCATCGTTATCAAACAATTCTCTATCCAAACGCAATGTAGTGTTTGTTTGAGCTAAAGTTGTATGAGCGGTATCTGCATAAGGACCCTGCAGCGGAATTTGTTTTCGAGATCGTCTCGGCAAAAAGCTCAAGTAATAATCTTCGAACTTAGTAGACTCAGTCAAAGGTACATTAAATCCAGGATGTCCGCCTATAGAGAAGTACATCTGTTCACTGTCAGCTGTATTTTTAACTGAATAGGATACTTGTACTGTATTTTCGATAACTTCATAAGCTATAAGGAGAGCAAAATCGAACGGATACAGTTGTTTGCTTTTTTCGCTGGAAGTCAATTGGAAAACGACTTTTTGCTCTTCTTGTTCCACCAATTCAAAGTCTTCGTCTCGAGCAAATCCATGTTGTGTCATAGAATAAGTCTGGCCTCTATAGGTGTAGGAATCTTCTTTTAATCGGCCTACTATCGGAAACAACACCGGAGACTTTCTATTCCAATACTCTTTATCTCCTTGCCATAAGTACTCTATTTCCGTTCCGTTGCTCCGGATACTTTGCAGTTCTGCCCCTTTTGAAGCAATCTCTACAGTTAAGTAGTTGTTTTTTATGCTGACGGTCATCTACATCATCTCCTATAATTCTCTAATTGTTGACTAAGCGCTTGCTTTAGAATAAAAAAAATAACCTCACATCCGAACATGGAGGCTTTTTTCTAGTTGATCGAGCTGCTCACTGCAGCCCGGTCATCATTTTTCAAGCATGTGCACTAACTTTTCGTTCTTGATACGAATGTAAGTCCCTTTCATACCAAGCGATCTAGACTCAATGATTCCGCCAGATTCTAATTTTCTTAAGGCATTGACAATCACAGACCTGGTAACGCCCACTTCATCAGCCACATTGGCTGCCGTTAAACGTCCTTCCAATCCATCTAATTGTTTGAAAATAGCTTTTACAGCTTTTGATTCGCTGTAAGACAACGTATTTAAAGCCAGTTGAACCGTAGCATCGTCTCGAGCATCTTTTTCCACTTCTTGTTTCTTGATGTTCAAGACTTCAATCCCTACAATAATGGCGGCATGTTCTCCAAGAATCAGGTCGCTGTTGTCAAACTCAGGTGTTTCACGCGCTAAAATCAGCGTTCCCAGGCGTTCTCCGCTGGCAAAAATAGGAATAACCGTGGTCAGCCCTGACGTAACTTTTTCCCGCGATTCTATAGGGAAAACCGTATAATCACTCTCAATACCGATGTTTGCCGTAGTGAGAGTGATTTCCAACATGCTGTCTGCATATTCTTTCGGAAATTTCTTTTCGATCAACATTTGTTTGACGCGATCATTGTTGATCGCGTGTTTTTCAAAGAATCCTAACAAATTTCCTTTTTCATCAATCAAATACGTATTGACTTTCAAAATATCGCCTAAATTTTTAGTTAAATTCGTAAAAGGCAGTTGATCGGTATCTTTATTTCCTGAATCAACGATTCCTCCAACTGTTTGAAGGAGGCGATTCATGTTGCGCATTTTTTCTAGTAGTTCTTCCATTTTTCATCCACCACCAAGTTACAGAATATAACGACTCAAATCTTTATCGGCAACAATATGTTGCAGTTTATCATCAATGTAATTTTCCGTAATTGTGATTTCACCCATTTGCATATCAGGAGCTTCAAACAATAAGTCTTCCAATACTTTTTCTAAAATGGTATGCAATCTGCGGGCACCAATGTTATCCGTTTCCGTATTCACTTGGTACGCAATATCCGCCATTCGTTCAATGGATTCATACGTGAAGGTGACGGTGATATTTTCTGTTTTGAGCAATTCTCGGTATTGTTTGACCAAGGCATTGTTAGGCTCTGTTAAAATCTTAACAAAGTCATCTTTCGTCAAATCATCTAATTCTACGCGAATCGGGAAACGTCCTTGCAACTCGGGAATCAAGTCACTTGGTTTAGACACGTGGAAAGCACCTGAAGCGATAAACAGTACGTGATCTGTTTGGACAGTTCCATATTTTGTGCTGACAGTAGACCCTTCTACGATAGGCAATATATCTCTTTGAACTCCTTCACGAGAAACTTGGCCATCATTTTTTCCTTTAGAAGTGATTTTATCGATTTCATCAATAAAAATGATCCCGGAATTTTCAGCCAATTTAACGGCTTCCGCATGGATATCTTCCGCATTAACCAGTTTTTCAGATTCTTCTTGAACAAAGATTTCTAGCGCTTCTTTAACCGTTACTTTTCGTTCCACTTTTTTCTTAGGAGACAATGCGCCTAATGTATCAGAAAGATCGATACCCATTTGCTCCAAACCGGCATTCATTGGCGAATTCATCGTTTTCTTTTGTTCGTCTACTTTAATTGTGATCTCGCGGTTGTCTAAAATCCCATCACGAATTTGTTGTTGGATATTCGCGCGATTGGTAGAAATCTCAGGAGTGACTTCTTCTGATTCTTCTTCCATCGGATCAAACTGATTTGGATTGATGCCCATATTTTGAAACATTGCTCCGAAAGGATTGTTCGCATTATTTGCTTGTCGCTGTTCTTTTTTGATGCCGGGCACTAAAATTTTAGCCACACGTTCAATCGCTCTTTTTTCAGCTTGAACGTATACTCTGGAATATTGTTGTTTCTTCACAATTTGGACCGCTGATTCCACTAAATCCCGAACCATTGATTCTACGTCGCGTCCAATGTAGCCCACTTCAGTAAACTTAGTAGCTTCAACTTTGACAAATGGCGCTTTGACAATATAAGCTAATCGTCTGGCAATTTCTGTTTTACCTACACCCGTTGCTCCGATCATCAAGATATTTTTAGGAGTGATCTCTTGTTGCATTTCTTCGCTTAAGTGTAAACGACGGTAGCGATTGCGCAAGGCAACAGCCACTGATTTTTTTGCTTTGTCTTGTCCGATGATATATTTATCTAATTCTGTGACTACTTGTCTTGGAGTAATATTATCTAGTTCGTTCATTATCCTTCACGTCCTTGTATCTTTTTTTCTATCTTATTTGAAAGTTTTAAGGTTTAGTTGAATTCTTCCACGATGATATTGTGATTGGTAAAGACACAAATATCTGCAGCTGTTTCCAGTGCTTCACGTGCGATTTCAGCAGCAGAAAGGTCTGATCCATGTTTTTTTAGCGCTCTTCCTGCAGCTAATGCAAAATTCCCGCCGGACCCGATCGCTAAAATACCGTCATCGGGTTGAATCACTTCTCCATTACCTGAAACTAATAGCATTTCATCTTTATTCATGACAATCAATAAAGCTTCTAATTTTTGCAACGCGCGATCTGTACGCCACTCTTGAGCCAATTCAACAGCTGCACGGGTCAGATTGCCTTTATATTCATTTAGTTTGTTTTCAAACCTTTCTTCCAGTGTAAAAGCGTCTGCCACACTGCCGGCAAATCCTGTAATTACCTCATCGTTGTATAAGCGTCTTACTTTACGGGCAGTGCCTTTCATGATGACTTGTTCGCCCATTGTTACTTGACCGTCACCAGCCATCGCGCTTTTACCATTATGTTGAATGGCAAAAATAGTTGTAGAATGAAACTCTGTCATATTAATTCCTCCATTTAACTACACCCAGGCTCTCTTAAGCTCTAGGATGAAATTGACGATAATTTTTTTGTAAGCTTTCTTTTGTTACATGAGCATAAATTTGGGTCGATGATAAGCTTGAATGTCCAAGGAGTTCTTGAACAGTACGCATGTCTGCACCGTTGTTCAACAAATGTGTCGCAAAGGTATGTCGGAGCATATGCGGATGAATGTCTGATGTAAGACTGCTTTTTTTGATGACTTGATTCAACACGTATTCAATTCCTGTAGGTGTGATCCCATCTCCATGGTGATTCACAAATAACGTCTTGTGTTCTTTATGGTGCTTCTGCATCAACGGTTTACGTCCTTTTTCCAAGTAATGCTGCATCGCAACTGCCGCATAATGTCCAAATGGAACATAGCGTTCTTTATTGCCTTTTCCATGGACCAATAATACATTTAACTCGAAATCAATATCTTGTAACTGAATACCGGCACACTCGCTGACACGAATACCTGTACCGTAGAGAACTTCCAAGATAGCTTCATTGCGCATGTCTAATGGCCCATCTCCTTGAACGGTTTGAAAAAGGACATCCATTTCTTTCTCATAAAAAAATCTTGGCAATCTCAAATTTTTCTTTTTTAAGTGAACATAAGAGAAAGGATTGTCTGTCACGAGTTCATTGCGCAATAAAAATTGATAAAATGCTCGCAGACTCGATATTTTTCGAGAAACACTATTTCGACTTAATTTTTTTTCATTTAATTCTCCCAAGAAAATCCTGACATCTTGGATGGAGACTGTATTAAACGCCGATTCTCCCGTTTGATTTAAAAATGCATTAAATTGTTCAATATCTTCTTGATAAGCTTTTTTTGTGAGAACGGAATAATCCCGCTCTGAAATCAAATAATTTAAAAAAAGCTCGATCAATTTTTGATTGTTCACAAAAATCCCTCCACTCGTACGACAAAGTAACTTTATCATACCAGCAAAGGGATTACAATCGATTGTGAACTCTTTAAACGAAACTTAATCCGATAAAAATCATAGTTCTTTGACCGATTAAATGAATCTAAACCACTTCAAGCTGTGGCGTTTGATAAAACTCGTGAAGCAATTTTTTCATTCCATAAAATTGAAAAGGTCCTGCTTGATCCTTGTTTTATCAATAGATTATTTTTGCAATTCTTCTTCGTAGTCACAGTGGCTGCAGATAACTTGTTTGCCTTTAGCAACTTTTTTCTCTACTAGATAATGCTCGCACTTAGGACAATTTCGACCGATCGGCTTGTTCCAAGAAACAAACTCACAATCAGGATAACGATCACATCCGTAAAAAATGCGGTTCTTTTTCGATTTGCGTTCAATAACATGGCCTTCTCCACAAGTTGGACAAGTAACGCCGATGTCTTTAACAATGGCTTTCGTGTTACGACATTCCGGAAAATTGCTGCAAGCATAGAATTTTCCGTATCTTCCCATTTTAATGACCATCGGATGACCACAAACCTCACAATCAAATCCGGCTGGTTCATCTTTGATTTGGACCTTTTCCATTTGCTCTTCAGCAATCTCAACCGTTTTTTCAAATGGTTGATAGAAGCGATCGATGACATTGACCCATTCTTCTTTTCCGTCTTCAACTTGGTCTAAATCTTTTTCCATTTGAGCGGTAAAGTGAACATCTACGATTTGAGGGAAGTACTCTGCAATCAGTCCGTTGACGATTGTTCCCAATTCTGTAGGTTCAAATCGTTTGGCAGCTAATTTAACATAATATCTTCGTTGGATCGTTTCCAATGTAGGGGCATAGGTAGACGGACGTCCAACACCATTTTCTTCCAACGTTTTGATCAACGTTGCTTCAGAGAAACGAGCTGGCGGTTGAGTGAAATGTTGCTTAGGTTCAATATCAACTGTCTTAGCCGTCTCGCCTTCTTCCATAGGTGGTAAAATGTTGTCTTTTTCTGTTTTGCCGCTTTCACTGGACTCAATGTACACTTTTTGGTACCCCGGAAACTTCATTTTTTGTCCATTTGCTCTGAATAATACATCATTTCGCTCCAAATCTACTGTCATCGTATCGAAAACAGCTGGTTTCATTTGGCTGGCTACAAAACGAGACCAAATTAAGTTATACAATTTATACTGGTCTTTGGACAAATATTTTTGGATTTCTTCCGGCGTCCGTTTCACACTGGAAGGACGGATTGCTTCATGGGCGTCTTGGGAGCCTTCTGATTTTTTTCCCACACGAGGTTTCGCATTGGCATATTCCGGACCATAATTTTCATTAATAAAGTCATGAACTTCGCCTTTAGCAGTATCCGAGATCCGTGTAGAGTCGGTGCGCATATAAGTGATCAAGCCTACTGTTCCACCACGTCCAAGAGCGATTCCTTCATACAACTGTTGCGCGGTCATCATGGTTTTACGGGTTTTAAAATTGATTTTACGGGCCGCGTCTTGTTGCATACTGCTGGTGGTAAATGGCAGCGATGGATTCCGTTTACGTTCTTTTTTAACCACGTTTGTTATTTCAAATTCATCGCCATCAATTAGCTGAATCACTTTTTGGGTTTCTTCCGCATTCGTCAACTTTGTCTTTTTACCGTTTACTCCATAAAAAGCTGCTTTGAATTTTTTAGTTCCTTTTTTGAAATTTCCATCAATTGACCAGTATTCTTCAGGTTCGAAGGCGGCAATTTCTTCTTCACGATCACAGATCAATTTTAATGCGACTGATTGGACACGACCTGCACTCAACCCTTTTTTGACTTTTTTCCATAGAATAGGACTAATCGTATACCCTACTAAACGGTCTAATACACGTCTGGCTTGTTGAGAATCGACGAGGTCTAAATTAATGGAACGAGGTTCTTTAAAAGCCCCTTTTACAGCGTCTTTCGTAATCTCATTAAAAACTACACGATTTTTATCTTCTATATCTAAGCCCAACAGATAACACAAGTGCCAAGCGATAGCTTCCCCTTCTCTATCCGGGTCAGCTGCGAGAAAAACTTTTTCAGCTTTTTTTGCGTATTTTTTCAATTCTTTGATCAAAGGTCCTTTGCCTCGAATGGAAATGTATTCTGGTTGGTAATGATTTTCCGTATCGATCGCCATGCGGCTCTTAGGTAAATCACGTATGTGACCTAAACTGGCCACTACTTTATAATTTCTTCCTAAATATTTTTCAATTGTTTTTGCTTTAGCAGGTGATTCCACGATCACCAAATATTTATAGGCCAATAAAATACTCCTTTCAATTGAACGTATTCGTTGTATTTATCACTGGTTTGAATAACTAACTGAAATCGTAAATCATCTTATGCTATTCAAGTGGTATTTGTCAACTATTCAAATGAAAGCTTTTTAATTTTTCTAGAAATGACGTCTAAAAAAGAGGGACTCAAAAAAGACAGCTAAAAGCTGAAGCAGCAGTCTTTTGTTTTGTTTTTTTAGATTTATCTTTCGAGAAAAATAAAAAAAGAAAAGTTTTTTTTATAAACGATAGTTTTGTGTCAGCATTTCTCCATTCAATACACAAGTAGCACCTTGTACAATCAAGTCATTGGTCCCCGCACAAAAAGGATTTGTAATAGCTCCCGGCACAGCAAATACTTCCCGCCCTTCACGCAAGGCTAAATTAGCCGTTATTAAGCTGCCGCTGCGGTATTTGGCTTCAATGACTAACGTTCCTGAACTGAGACCAGCAATGATTCGATTCCGCATAGGAAAATGATGTTTCAATGGCTTGGTTCCTATAGGGTATTCAGACAACAGCAGATGATTATCAGCTATCTCATCTTGCAGTTCTTGGTTTTCTTTAGGGTAGTAACAATCCAAACCGCAACCAATAACAGCGATCGTTTTACCTGAATGATGAAGAGCTAATTGATGTGTTTGGGTGTCTACCCCTTTAGCTAACCCGCTGACAAGTACCAACTTTTTCTCGATCAAAGTTGGTACAAATTGCTTCAACACCTCTGTAGTGTATGGGCTATGGTTCCTTGAACCGACCACAGACAGCAAATTTTCTTTTACCAGGCCGATATCGCCTTTATAGAATAATAAAGCAGGCGGATCATAAATATGTCTTAGGTATTCCGGAAAACGAGGATCGAAAATGGATACCCAATGAATATTCTTTTTTTGGTGTTCTTGGACTACTTCTGCTAACGGAATAGACTGGTAACTGTCGTAAAAAAGAGTTCTTTTCTGTTCTACAAGACCTGCACTGTCAGCCAGTTCTGCTAATGTACAATCCGGATTTTCCATAATGGCCACGATCATCATGATACGTTGGCTGGAATCCACTCCTCTGCACAAGGATAAATGGAGCATAATTAAATTTAACTGTTCAATGTTCAACATCTCTCTGTCCCTCCCTTTAATTAAACATACGTAGAAACAGAGAAATTTTTTTAATCCTTGGAATATTTTTGACCACGCAAAGAAAACTAGGACACTGGTCCTAGTTTCTGTTTCTACTTATTATAATGAAGATTGTTGTTGCCGATAAGCTTCTCGTACAGGCGCAAAGCTGTGGCGATGAATAGGAGTAACACCTAATTGATCTAAACCATTCAAATGTTCCTTAGTCCCATACCCTGCATTTTTTAAAAATCCGTAACCTGGATAAATGGAATCATACTCTTCCATCATACGGTCTCTGATTACTTTGGCAATAATACTAGCCGCTGCGATTGAAACGCTCTTGGAATCCCCTTTAATAATGCTTTCTTGAGAAAATAAAAGAGGCAATTTCATAGCATCTATCAATAAATGATCTGGTTGAACCTCTAATTGTTCCACAGCTTCGATCATAGCCAGTTTAGAAGCTTCATAAATATTCACTTGATCAATGATCGATGAGTCCTTGATTCCAATACCAATGGCCAACGCCTCAGATTGAATCACCTCAAAGAGTTCTTCTCTTTTAGCTAAAGACAATTGCTTAGAATCATTTATACCGATGATATTAAAATCCTCTGGTAAAATAACAGCAGCAGATACAACAGGCCCTGCCAAAGGCCCGCGGCCCACTTCATCTATCCCGGCAACTAATTTTTTTCCGTGAGACCACGCTCGTTTTTCGTAAACCAACATCTCTTGAAGCTTCATTTCTTTCAACTGTTGTTTCTCTATTTTTCGTTCCCAACTGTTTAAGGCGGTCAGGGCACCCTTGCGAGAATCTAATCGAAATGCATCTAAACGCTCATCTGACGGATCCGTGATCGTCTGTAAAACCTTTTTTATTTCTGCGATACTAAGTGGTTTATTGGCATCAGTCATTCGTTTCTTCTCCTTCAGATTCTTGTACAGGTACAACATCTAAAGTAAATGGACTTATTTTTCCATCTCGAATCTCGTATAAGACCATTTCTGCAGCTCGATTGTAATCATCTCTAAAGCCACGTTTTTCACTGATCAATATCAATAACTCTGGATTATCAAGGGTTAATTCTTCTGTTGTCAAATTGTAGCGTTTGGCTAAAGCGGCAGGATGATTTTCTTTCAAAAACCCTATTCCATATAATACAATGTCATCTATATTCAACAGCGTATCTTTGATAGCTCCCGTCAAAGCCAGTTTTTTCCCTATTTCAGGATCTTCAAACTTCGGCCATAAAATTCCGGGAGTGTCCAACAATTCAATTTCTTTTCCCAATTTAAGCCATTGTTGGGCTTTTGTTATACCTGGTCTGTTCCCAGTTTTTGCTACGTTTTTTTTCACTAAACGATTGATCAGGGTCGATTTACCAACATTGGGGATTCCGATACTCATCGCTCGAATCGGACGGGGTTTCATACCTTTTTCAGCCATACGATCAAATTTAGGCTGCATCAATTGTTTAGCTCTGGCAGTAATCTCTTTAACCCCTTTGCCTTCTTGAGCTACGATCGGAATAGCAGGAATGCCTTGATTTTCGAAGTAGTTGACCCATTGCTGCGTAGCTTTTTTATCGGCCAAATCACTTTTGTTTAAGATTATGATGCGTGGTTTGTGTTGAATGATTTCATCCAACACCGGATTTCGACTGGAAATCGGCAGTCTTGCATCTACCAGCTCAAAAACCACATCTACTAATTTTATTTTTTCGGATACTTCTCTTTTGGCTTTGGCCATATGACCTGGATACCATTGTATTACTTTCATACCATTCACGTCCTTTATTTCAATTATTGTTCCAAAAAGAAAAACTAATCTTTCCATTCCACCAAAAAGTTTCTGGTTAGAATCTCTTGATTAGTTTTAGCCTATTGTACAGTGTTGTGTGCTACTCATTTGCTGGATTCATATCTCCAATATCGCTTAACGGCCAAATTCTTAAATCAGTTGTACCAACAATCGCACTTTCTTCCACAAACCCAAAGTAACGGCTATCTTTTGAGTTGATTCGGTTATCGCCTAATAAAAAGTATTGTCCTTCAGGGACTTTTTCTATTCCAGTCAAGATAGACAAATTAAAGTCATCCGTAAAGTTGTCTGATTCATCTAAGGTAAAATACTCAGCTGCCAAATACTCTTCTGGTACTTCTTCCCCATTAACGAATAAAACATCATCTCGTACTTCTATCGTGTCTCCAGGTACTCCAATCACCCGTTTAATGTATTGTTTCTCGGGATCATCAGGCGCATCAAATACAACAATATCAAATCGATCGATATCTGCTACCTTGTTTAGGATCAATCGATCATTATCGTGTAACGTCGGAACCATTGAATCGCCCTCAACACTTACTGCAGCAAACAAAAAGTGGCGTATCAGCATAAAAATCACTAAAGCGACCACAATATACAGTAGGGTACTAAAAAATTCTTTCCATTTATTGGAAGGCGTATTTTCCGTTGGGGCAGTCTTTCTTTTTTTTGAAGGGTATTTATCTCTTCGAGGTTCGTAGGACTGATTCATTTGTCCTTGTTCTGCATCATGATTATTGTTCACTGCTATCTCCTACCTTCATCTTTTAATTTACGATAGATATACGTTCAAATGGATAGTATACCATAACCGCTTCCCCTATGATCATTTCCGCTGGTATAGGTCCATAATAACGACTATCATGGCTCAAACGCCGATTATCTCCCAATACAAAATAATGTCCCTCTGGAACCAATGCTTCTCCCGTCAGATTCTCAAGAGTAAAATTTGAAGTCCAAACGCCACCCGCTTTTTTGACATAATCGTTCTCCAAAAACTGCTCATTGATCGGTTCGCCATCAATAAACAACTGATCATTTTCATACCGGATACTTTCTCCAGGAAGACCTATCACTCGTTTTACAAATGTCCGATTTGAAGAATCACGAAAAACGATCACATCAAATCGGTTGATTTGATGAATAGTTTCAACGATAATTTGATCGTTTTGTTGAAATGTAGGAAACATCGAAGAGCCGTCAATGGAAACTGGAAGAAAAATAAAATACTTGATAATCGATACGGCAATTGCTGCAAAGAGCACTGCTTTCAACCATCCTTTGCCATTTTCCTTCCAATATTTCTTCATATCATTTCGCTCCAAACTTTATTTATCTTTATCATACTAAAAAAGTACTGAAATAACTATATTTTTGTTGCCGCTCCGAAAAAAAGAAGACAGAACTACCTCCATCTTCTTCCTTTCTCTATTCACCTGATTGTTGCAAGTGGTTCAAAGCTTCCTCATACTGCGTGTCATTTGAATCAATCAAATTGCGCAATTCTGTAATCAGCATAATAGCCGTTTCTTCTGTCACGACACCATCAACCGTCAACTCTTGATCAGCTTGGAACGTTTCAACTGCTTCAGCAGTGGCTTCATCAAAATGTCCATCCACTTCACCTACATCATAACTCAAAGCATCGATCACTTTTTCTAAATTTGCCACTTCTTCAGATGTGTCACCTTCCTGATAGGTGGCCGAAGAATTGATCATTAAAAGATAAGCATATTCAGGCAATTCCACAGCAACATCCGGCTTAATACCTTTATCATGGATCCAATTCCCACTTGGTGTCAGCCATTTGGCAATCGTTAATTTCAACTCGCTCTCATCTGCAAAAGGAACCACAGATTGTACCGTTCCTTTTCCAAATGTGGTCGATCCCATAACAGTGATATCAGCAGATTCCTGCAAAGCACCGGCTAAAATCTCTGATGCACTGGCACTTCCTTCATCGACTAATAGAACAGCCGGCTCTGTCACTTGAAACTCTCCCATCGAAGCATCATCCGCAACAACGGGAACTGGTTCTTGATTACGCTCTTGGGTTTGGACAATCGTCTCACCATCTTCTAAAAACATATTGGAAATATTAATGGCTGCATCCAATAACCCCCCTGGGTTCTGGCGGACATCAAAGACAAATGAGGTAGCTCCTTGAGCCCTCAAATCTTCCACTGCGGCGACCAACTCGGTATAGGTCGGTGTAGAAAAACTTGTGATGCCGACATAACCGACTGTCGGGTCTGATTCATCTAAATTGTAGACCACCGTTTCTACAGGAATCGTATCTCGCGTGAGCGTAACTTCAAACGTATTGTCACCTCGTTGAATCGTCAAGACGACTTCAGATCCCTTTTCTCCACGAATGTAAGACACTGCCTCGTTTAGAGAAAGGCCGCTCAATTCTTGGTCATCTGCTTTTAAAATGATGTCATTCGGCATCAAACCAGTTTTTTCTGCCGGAGAACCAGCGATTGGAGACACGATCATAATGTAATCCCCCTGTTTTTGGACCTCAGCGCCAATGCCTTCAAAAGAAGCATCAATGCTCTCATTCAAAACAGCAGAATCAGATAAATCTAAATATTGCGTATAAGGATCTCCTACAGCATTTGTCATACCAGAAAGGGCGCCTTCCATTAAGTCTTCACTACTCACTTCTTGAAAATACTGTGTCATCAACGTGTTGTAAACCTGTTCAAACTTTGTATAATCGATCCCGCTTGTACTGGTAACTGCAGTTTCAGATTGACTAGATGAAACTGCATTAGATGATTCGGGTTCCATTGGTGCAGAGATAGAAGCATGTGTTGCTAAAAGAGTAAACCCTACAGAAAGCAATGCTACCACAATTAGAGACACCACATACGCTACTGGATGAATACGCGTTCTTTTTTTCTTGTTCGGTTCATTATTCATAGATAGCTCCTTTCTGCTTGATAATAGTCGCTTGATTTAGTTGCTTGAAAAAATTGTACCACTTACCTAAAAAAATGACTATTCTTTGATTTTTAAAGCAGCATCTAAGGCAATAACAATCATATCGTTAAAAGTGGTTTGACGCTCTTCAGCTGTCGTTTCTTCTCCTGTGATCAAATGGTCACTGATGGTTAAAATCGTCAAGGCTCTGCGATTGTATTTGGCAGCCAATGTGTACAGTCCAGCAGCTTCCATTTCTACAGCCATTACGCCATAGTCTGCCAATTTTTTCTTATCTAGTTCTTCATTATAAAAACGATCTGCAGACAATACATTGCCAGCACGCATTTTCAATCCTTTTTCAGTTCCGATCTCATAAGCTGCTTTCAGCAAATCAAAGTCAGCGATCGGTGCAAATTGAACTTGTCCATTGAATGTATTCATTACTGCGCTTGAATCGGTAGTTGCTGCTTGGGCTAAAACCACATCGCGAACTTTGATGTCAGCCTTCATTCCTCCAGCAGTCCCTACCCGAATCAAGTTCTGTACATTGTATTGCGTCATCAATTCTTCTGCATAGATCATCATAGAAGGAAGCCCCATCCCTGTACCTTGTACAGAAATACGTTCCCCTTTATATGTTCCTGTGTAACCAAACATATTTCTAACCGAATTGTACTGCTCTACATCTTCTAAAAAAGTTTCCGCGATGTATTTTGCTCTCAATGGATCTCCTGGCAATAAAATCGTTTCTGCAACTTGTCCTTCTTTTGCTTCGATATGTACACTCATATCTAATCCCTCCATTTAGTCTTCAGTTTGTTATTTTTTAGTAGCCAAATACCGTTCCCATGCTTCATCAAATATGGTCATCGTTTCCAAATACGAACCGTTCATTTCTAAATAGTGACACAGTTCATGGTAATCCTTGGATTGCTTTGGAAAACCTGAGTCTCGAAAAGCTGAATTTGCAAAAATTGTCACCGGATCTTTCATATCTGCATCTCTTTCAGTCATCAGATATTGGTAGAATGTGCGTATCATTGTGCTTGCCCCATTTGTTGTTTATTCGCATATGCCTCGCGCTCCACTTTTTCTTGTTGGTAGCGTTCAGGATTTTTGCGGTAAAATTCTTGATGTTCTTCTTCGGCCTCATAAAAAGGACAGCTGTCTTCAATGGTCGTTAAAATCGGGTTAGAATATTTCCCGCTGTCTTGCAGTGCCTGTTTAGAAGCTTCAGCAGCTGTTCGCTGAGCTTCATTTTGCACAAAAATCACTGGCCGATAACTGCTGCCGCGGTCCATAAATTGTCCCATAACATCTGTAGGATCTGTCTGCTGCCAGTAAATCTCGACTAAATCCGCATAAGAGATTATCTCAGGATCGAAAGTAATTCTAACGGCTTCTGTATGTCCAGTCAGTTGCGACTTTACCTCTTCATAAGTAGGATCAACAGTTTGACCGCCAGTATAGCCGGAAATCACCGATTCAATACCGGGTTGTTGATCGAAAGGGGATACCATACACCAAAAGCATCCACCAGCAAAAATAGCTGTTTCTGTCATATTCATTAACCTCATTTCTTTTATTCAGTGGTTGAATCCGGGATATGGACATTCACCAATAGTTCGTTTTCTACTAAATCGATTCGTTCGGCGGAGAAGAAAATACCGCTATCTAATTGGAAATCATTTAAATTCAAGGTAATCGTTTCTGTTTCCCCATCGATCACTACCCATTCGGGAATCGATAACTGATTACCCAGTTGATTCATTACAAATGAAATCGGCAGATTCAATTGCCCTAAAGACAACTGGTCTGCTTTTAGTTGTATATTTCCATTATCGGTTACAAATGGATCCATATACAAATTAAACGGCACCTCAAAGCCAAATACTTCAAAACTTCCTGCAAGTTGAAAATTCTCATCCAGCAAGACCTCATAATTTACATTGCTTCCTGTTACTTCCTCATCAATGTATTGGTTCATCAATTGTGTGACTTCTTCTTTCTGAGCAGCTACGCTAAAGGTCATGACATCTTCTGTATTTACGGGTCTTTCATTGACTTCTCCATATCTGACCGGTTGCAGTTGTTGAACAAACCAGATTCCTGTTCCTATAAGAATAGCTGCTAAGGTCAAGAATGCCCATTTCCATATATTTAGCGGTTCTTTTCTTTCTTTATCCATTCTTTTTTCGTCCATAGTACCTCCTTTTAAGTTGCATTATAGCAGCTGCCTGTTTATTCTTCCAAAAAGGCTTCCGTTTTTTCCATTTCTGTCAGCAATAAAGCGGCCATTCTGCTGTAACCAGCATCATTGGGGTGGAATAAATCTTCTTCGTAAAGATACGGATTTTCAATCACTTCATTCGTTGCTTTCGTTTGTGCCAAGGCATCTGGATCTTCAACCGTAAAAGCTGAATCTATTGGAATATAATGGGTATACTCAAATGCGGCAACAGTATCTTGAGTGGCTTGATTCCACTCATCAACGATCCGCTGCATTTCTTCGATTTCTGAAAAATAAATGGCGTACGGATTGTAGATGCCAAAAATATAAATGTCTGTTTCTGAATTCCATTCATGGACCAGTTGAATCATTTTTGTTAAATTCTCTTGATATACTTGCAGCGGTTGGATAAAACTGTCCAACTGAACATTGAGCAGCTCGTCTTTAAAAATACGGATAACATCATTTCCACCTACCGTAAATACTACCATATCAGCTGACTTAACAGCTGTCTTTATTTCAGAATCGGATTCCATTCGGGAAAGCACTTGGTCACTGCGGTTTCCACTGACCCCAAAATTTTGTGTGGTAACTTCAGCAACTTCTTTCTTTTCTTCTAACAAATCAGCGACCCGAGAAACATAACCGCCACTGGATAGACTATCACCGACACCTTCTGTCAATGAATCACCAATAGCCACAAGTTCGACCGATTCAGGTATGCTCTCAGGAGTTGTCTGTTCCTCTCCAGGTGTATTAAAGAAAGCATTGAGCAACAATACCACCAATAAACTGCCTATTAATAGGAACAGTAAACTGAGCAGTGATGAACGTACTTTTTTCATATCAAATGCACTCTGTTCCTTTCCATTTTTTTACGTTGGTTCATTTTACCATTTTATCTCACAAAAAATAAGTACTAGATCGCCTATTCCTCGATTCTTTTTTATTTTTTTCAGGGACGAAAAGCTTTACCGCATAAAATCTGCAGCAAAGCTTTTATCTTCTTTATTTGGAGCTGTTTTTTCGGCGATAGGTCTCAAAACGATGCGCATAAACATTTTTTTCGTCTCTCACGCCCTCTTCCACATGTGTTAATGTCCAGTCGTCCCAATTGATAGGAACCATATAGGTATCCCCTTCAAATTCTCCATCAATGACTGTCCGATGCAAGATATCGACATCCTCTAGAAAATGCTGAAAGACACCAGCGCCTCCAGTGATCAAGGTATCTTTCTCATAAGCTTTTGCGAAAGCCAATACTTCTTCACGACTAGACATGACTTCCACGCCATCGGCTTGATACGAGGAGTCTGACGTTAAAATAATGTTGATGCGATTTGGAAGAGGGCGTTTCCCCATTCCTTCAAATGTTTTTCTCCCCATTACAATGGCTTGATTTATCGTCATTTGTTTAAAAAATTTCAGGTCATTCGGCAGATACCAAGGCAATGTTCCGCCTTTTCCAATCAGACCGTTTTTATCTTCTGCCCATAAAAAAGCTATCATCTATTACCACTTCCTACTTTATACTTATTATACCGCTATTGGAGCTTTTATTCTCGGGTGCGGATCGTATCCTTCGATGCAGATATCTTCCATTTCAAAATCAAACATACTGCTTTTTTCTTGGTTCAATACCAGCTTTGGAAAGGATCTAGGTTCACGAGACAATTGCTCTTGGATTTGATCGACATGATTGCTGTATAAATGTGCATCTCCAAAAGTGTGCACAAATTCTCCAACTTCTAAATTTGTTTCGTGAGCAATCAAATGCGTCAATAAAGCATAGCTGGCAATATTGAACGGTACTCCTAAAAAGACATCCGCACTACGTTGATACAACTGACAATTCAACTTACCTTCTGCTACATAAAATTGAAACAACGTATGACAAGGCGGCAATGCCATATTAGGCACATCTTCTGGATTCCATGCGGAGACAATCAAGCGTCTAGAATCCGGATTTGTACGAATCATTTCAATAACATCTTTTAACTGGTCAATGGTTTCCCCTTGAGTCGTTTTCCACTGTCGCCATTGTGAACCATAGACGTTCCCTAATTCTCCGTACTGTTCAGCAAATGCAGTATCGTTTAAAATACGTTCCGTAAATTTTTTCATTTCTAGTTGGTACACTTCTTTAAAAGCAGCGTCTGCTAATGAACGTCTACCGAAATCAATCATGTCAGGGCCGGCGTATTCTGGGCTCGCCACATAGCGTTCAAACGCCCATTCATCCCAAATGTGATTATTGTGTTCAAGTAAGTAGCGAATGTTGGTGTCTCCTTTAATAAACCACAACAATTCACTTTTGATCAATCCAAAAGGAACACGTTTCGTAGTCAATAAAGGGAAACCTTCTTGCAGATCAAAACGCATTTGGTGACCGAAAATACTTTTTGTTCCAGTCCCCGTACGATCACTTTTATCTGTTCCTTCTGCTAAAATTTTTCTCGCTAATGATAAATAAGCTTCTTCCACTAGTATCCCTCCGCTTTTAACTCTCATTTCTGCTGTTATCGGTCCTGCAAATGCTGTTACATTTCAGAAAACGAAGCTAAATATTCCCAGCGCTCCATTTTTTCTTCCAAATGATTTTCTTGTGCAGTCAGATTTTCTTGCAATTCTTGCAACTTCGCAAAATCATTCCCTTTTCCAATCATTTCTTCTTTGATAGCTTCAATCGATTTTTCTATCTCAGCGATGTCGTCTTCGATTGTTTCCCATTCTCTTTTCTCCATGTAAGTCAATTTCACTTTTTCTTTTGGTTTATCCTCTACAACTGACTCTGTTGGAGTTTTGGTATTTCCAGGTTTAGCAGCTTGTTCATCTTCTTTTTCTTGTTCCATGTAAGAACTGCTATTGCCGTAATGGGTGATAATCTCTCCATTTCCTTTAAAAATCAACATTTTTTCTGCCATTTTATCTAAGAAATAACGATCATGCGAAACAGCTAACACAGCACCCGGGAAGGTTTCAATATAGTCTTCCAAAACGGTTAATGTAGCAATATCCAGATCATTTGTAGGTTCATCCAGCAGCAGAACATTTGGCTGCTGCATCAATAATTTCAGCAAGTATAACCGTTTCTTCTCACCACCAGATAATTTTCCGATTTGAGTCCCGTGAGTATGGCGTTCAAATAAAAACTGTTCCAACAAGTTAGTGACACTAATCTTTTCACCCGCACTTGTAGAGACTTCTTCTCCCACTTCTTGCAAATAGGCGATCACTCGTTTCGTAGGATCCATGTCTTCGATTTCTTGTGTATAATAAGCCATTCGGACTGTTTCTCCGACAGTATAAACACCGGAATCTAAGGTTATTCTACCAGCCAGTACATTTAATAAAGAAGATTTACCAGTCCCATTTTTACCTGTGATGCCGATTCGATCTTTTGTTTGTACCAGTAAGTTAAACTCCTTCAAAATTAGTTTATGGTCGATCGTTAGTGTAGCCTCTTTTAATTCATAGACACGTTTCCCTAAACGAGAACCTTCCAGATTGACTTCCACTTGTCCATCCGTTTTGACTTGATTCAAATTGTCTTCTAAATCTTGGAATCGGTCGATCCGAGCTTGTTGTTTAGTTGTTCTGGCTTTAGCCCCTGTTCTCATCCAAGCCAATTCTTTTTTATACAATTGATTCCGCTTGTGTTCAGCTTGAATAGCCGCTTCTTGACGGACAGCGCGTTCTTCCACGTATTGCATGTAATTTCCGTTATAGAAGTACAAATCGCCATGAGACAATTCGATGATTCGATTCACTACCCGATCTAGGAAATAACGATCGTGGGTTACCAATAACAAAGCCCCTTTATACTGACTCAAGTAAGTTTCCAGCCAATTGATGGTTTCAAAATCCAAATGGTTGGTGGGCTCATCTAAAATCAATAAATCTGGAGATTGAATGAGCACTTGAGCTAAACCGACACGTTTTTTTTGCCCTCCCGATAAAGTCGACACACGTTGATTCAAATCGAAAACGCCTAATTGAGTCAATATGATCTTTGCATTCGTATCTGCGATCCAAGCATCTTCCTGAGTCATCCACTGTTCTGCTTTAGAAAAACGTTCTTGATAAGCTGAATTCAGTGTATCTTCGTTCAATTTCTCCAAAGCTTGTTCATACTCGCGAACGGCTTTTAGAATCGGTGTTTCCCCTTGAAATACCGCATCAAAGACCGTTTTTTCTGTATCCAGATCTGGGTCTTGCATTAAATACCCAATACGATATTCCTTTGGTGTTTGAATCGATCCTTGTTCGGCTTTGTCTCTTCCCGTCAAAGTGTTCAATAAACTAGTCTTGCCAGAACCGTTTACACCGATCAAACCTATACGATCGCCTTCCATAATAGAAAAATTCACTTGGTTTAATAGGACTTTTTCTCCATAGGTACGCGTTAAGTTTTCTGCTTTTAATTCTTTCATAATGAGTTCAACTCTTTCATTTCATTTAATACATACTCCGTTTTACATGAGGTCTTTCTTATTTTACCATTTTTATATCAAATAGAAACCCTCGTCAGGTATTTTAAAAAACTTCCTCTGGATTTTACACCATACGAAAAAAACACCTTGACCCGTTTAACGTTGGTCAAGGTGTTGAAACAGCTTATTTTATCGGCTGATTAGAACAAGCCGGTGATATCTCCATTTTCTTTGATGTCCATATTTAACGCTGCTGGTTTTTTAGGCAACCCTGGCATAGTCAATACGTCTCCTGTTAATGCCACAATAAATCCCGCTCCTAGTTTAGGAATAAATTCTCGAATGGTAACAGCGAAACCAGTTGGTCTGCCTAATTTTTTAGGATCATCTGAAAGAGAATATTGAGTTTTCGCCATACAGATCGGCAACTCGTCCCAACCACGTCGTTCAAATAATTTCATTTGAGATAAGGCTTTTTTAGTGAAGTACACTTCTTGTCCACCATAAATCTCGGTTACGATTTTATGGACTTTGTCGACGACCTTGCTAGAGTCTTCATACAAAGGTTGAAAGTCTTCATGTCCTTGGTTGGCAGCGGAAATGACTTTATTCGCCAAATCAATCCCGCCTTTCGACCCATTTGCCCATACGGAAGTGTTCGCAGCAGGGATTTGCTGTTTGTTCAATAAGGCAGCTAGATGATTGATTTCAGCTGGAGTATCTTTACTGAATTCATTAATAGCGACTACAACGGGTAAATTGTAGCGTTTGATATTTTCAATGTGTTTTTCTAAGTTAGCAAACCCTTTAGTGATCGCTTTGCTATTTTCTTCTTCTAACTGATCCAATTTCACTCCGCCATGCAGCTTCAGTGCCCGGATCGTTGCTACAATAACGACAACATCAGGAGCTTTCTCCAAATTGGGAACTTTGATGTCTAAAAACTTCTCGGCACCTAAATCAGCTCCAAATCCCGATTCTGTCACCGTATAGTCCGCTAATTTCATTGCAGTGCTGGTAGCCAGTACACTGTTGCATCCATGAGCAATATTGGCAAAAGGCCCCCCATGCACTAAAGCAGGCGTATGTTCCAGCGTCTGAACCAAATTTGGTTTGATAGCGTCTTTCAGCAATAATGCCAAAGCTCCTTCTACATGCAAGTCTGCTACAGTAACAGGTTGTTTGTCGTAGGTTTCAGCAACCACAATTTGTTTTAAACGATTTTTTAAATCTTGAAGACCAGTAGTTAAACAAAGGATGGCCATTAATTCGCTGGCCACTGTGATATCGAATCCGTCTTCACGAGGTACACCATTCAATCTTCCGCCTAATCCAACCACCACATTTCTTAAAGCTCGGTCATTCAAATCAACCGCCCGTTTCCAACTGATTGTCGTAGGATTGATGTTGCATTCATTACCTTGATAAATATGGTTATCAATAAATGCCGATAATGCATTATTAGCAGAAGTTAAAGCATGCAGATCTCCTGTAAAATGCAAATTAATGTCTTCCATAGGAACAACTTGTGCGTGACCTCCTCCAGCAGCCCCACCTTTGATTCCCATTGTAGGACCCAAAGAAGGTTCGCGCAAAGCCAGAATAGTGGATTCTCCTACCCGATTCAATGCATCTGCCAACCCAACGGATACCGTGGACTTTCCTTCTCCAGCAGGTGTGGGATTGATCGATGTTACTAGTACCAACTTTCCGTTTTCTTTATCTTTCAATTGTTGAATCGTTTCTAATTGAATTTTTGCTTTATAATTGCCGTACAGCTCAAGATCCTCTTCATTTAAACCTATCTTGTGCGCAATTTCTTTGATTTTTTTCTTCTTTGATTGTTGTGCAATTTGAATATCTGTCAGCATTGATTCATCATCCTTTCAATTTCCATTATGGAAAACACCTTTTCTCTCTTAACTAGTATACCGCATTCACAAACTGAAAAAAAACTTTCTCTTGTCTGCAAATGAAAAAATACCTGCACAAACAGAAAGCGTTTTTCTATAAGGAGATTTCCATTGACGGATTATTTGTTTATTCATATAATGATTGAAAGACATAGCATTCTAATCTCTATCGTCTTACAATTGAAAAATCCCCTTATTAGGAGGAAACCTATCATGGAAAATGGTATTGTTAAATGGTTCAACAATGACAAAGGTTACGGCTTTATCGAATACAACGATGCTGAAGATATCTTTGTACACTTTACAGGCATCGAAGCAGAAGGATACAAATCTTTGGCTGAAGGACAAAAAGTAACGTTTGATATCGCTGAAGGAAATCGTGGTCCACAAGCGACCAAAGTAAGAATAGCAAAGTAGCATTGCCCTTTTATTTCCATGCGTTACACATAGGGGGATCAGAATATTTTTTACACAATCATTGCTCACTATCTGGTCAACAAAAGCATTAAAAAAGAGCGGGATTTCCCGCTCTTTTTTAATGCTTTTGAGTTACTTCAGCTCCAACTAATATTCACTAGAAGCAGCTTGTTGTTCTTCTAAAATAATTGCAGGATAGTGTTCCTTCATGTGAGCTAAAAAAATTTGTTTGTTTTTTTGGTTTAAATAAAAACGGTATTGCTCAGAGTCATTGCTGTTCAATAAAATGATGACTCTCATTTTAGAAAAAGCAATTTTATGAATAGCTGAAATAGAGAGCGTCTTTTTTTGTTTCAAACAACCCGAAAAAATCAGCTGCTCCTTTTCTATCTTCAAATGAATGGTCCTAGTCAAAGCAACTAACCCAATAGTTAATACACCAAAGACAATACTTGTCCAATTAATTGCTGTGTACTCCAATGCAGCTATTACAGCTATAAAAAAAGTCAACCAACAGATCGACCAATAGATTATTTGATAAGCCGGTTCAAACGAAAGAATGATTTTTGATTTTTTTGACCGTTTCACACAATTCCCTCACATTCATCCTATGTATCTTAATACATAAACAATTTTATTCAAATGTAGTACTATAATAGTAGCAGTTAAGTTTGAATAAATTGGTACTTTTTAAGGAGTTTTTTCTAATGATAAAAATTTATACAGATGCCGCAACTAAAGGCAATCCCGGTCCCAGCGGAATAGGTTTTGTTTTAGTTGGCGAAGATCTCTATCAACAAACTGCCGTACCTCTTGAAGGTACCTACAGTAATCATGAAGCTGAGTTTATCGCTTTAGTTACAGGCTTGTCCTATCTCGTAGATCATAAACTGAACAAAGAGGTTCTTCAAATTTTTTCAGATAGCAAAATAGTTGTTTCGGCTATCCAAAAAAGCTATGTGAAAAATGAAGTCTTTAAACCTCATTTGCACCAATTAAAAAGCCTCTTAAATCAGTTTGAATTGTACCTCATTGAATGGATCCCCGATGCAAAAAACAAAGGTGCAGACAACTTGGCTCGCCAAGCACTAAGAACGGCTCTCAAGAATTTCGACTCCACTAAAGCATAACTTATTTTTGTCTCTACAACAACAAAAGAGCTGCATCCTTTTATTTTCCTGATAAAACAAAAATCTGCCCACCAGTTGTCTACAGCAACTAATGGGCAGATGACAAATATAGATTCGTTTTTTATTAGTTGTACCAAACAACTAAACACTTAAAAGGCTGTTTTATTGCTCTTTAGGTTGACGAGGTGGCCGTTTTCCCCAATATTGGAACAGATCAGTCCGCAAGGCACCATTGTATAATTTACGTTTTTTCGTAGCCTTTTGACCATATTCTTTTTCAAACGTTAAATCGCTGGTCAGAATATATTTGCTCCATGTTTCTAATGGACGGAAGGCTGTTCCCATTTCACGATAAACTTTTCTTACCGACTCTTCTTCGCCTAAACGTTGACCATAAGGGGGGTTCGCCACTATCACCCCATATTCTTTATCCGTTTTGAAATCAGCTACTTGCATTTGTTTAAAGGAGATACTATCTAAAACACCTGCTTCAGTAGCATTGCGTTTCGCTATTTCGATCATGTATCCATCTATATCAGAAGCTTGAATATCCAATTCAACATCGTAATCAGCTTCTTGTTCTGCTTGTTCACGGATTGTTTCCCACACAGATTCATTAAACCAGTCCCATCCTTCACTGACAAAAGAGCGATTGAATCCAGGAGCAATATTGTGTCCGATCAAAGCAGCTTCAATAGGAATAGTACCAGAACCGCACATTGGATCAAGAAATGGTTTATCTTTGCGCCAAGTAGTCAACAGAATCAAAGCTGCAGCCATATTTTCTTTTAAAGGTGCTCCCCCTTTTTCAGTACGGTACCCACGTTTGAATAAGCTTGATCCGGTGGTATCCAAAGTAATGGTTACTTTGTCTTTTAACAAAGCCACTTCTAAAGGAAACAAAGCCCCGGTTTCAGGCAAGCGGCTGCTGCGGTGATAAACGTCACTTAGACGGTTCACAATTGCTTTTTTTACGATCGCTTGGCAATCTGACACACTATACAATTTAGATTTGATCGATTTACCCGCTACTGGAAATTCTCCATCCATAGGAATCAAGTCTTCCCAAGCAACAGCTTTTGTTTTTTCAAACAACTCATCAAATGTATAAGCTTCAAACTCCGCAACCACTATTTTGATGCGGTCGGCTGTTCTTAACCAAAGATTTGTCCGTGCAATGTCTTCTAATCCGCCTTCAAAATAAACTTTTCCATTTTCAACTTGGCATTCATAACCAAGCTGGCGTAATTCTTTTCCAACTAACGCTTCAATCCCGCTTGCTGCTGTAGCAACGAGTTTAAATTTTTCTATTGTCATGTAGAATGCTCCATTCTTTTTCTACTATACTAAACTGCTTTTTAGGTGAAAAGCAAAAAATATGTATAAAACCCTCCTTAAAAAGGAGGGTTTCCCTGATTGTAAATTTCTATAAGCCATGTTCTGTCCCAGATAATTTTCAGGCACAAATTATCTGGGGGCAATCATCTGTCTGCAATGAATTGCCTCTCTCATCTGTTCATTTCCATAGAAAGAGTGCCCCTACCAAAGTTTGGGTTGCTCGCTCGAGGGGTTTACCCGTTCCACCAATAGCGTTTCCCCTATTGCTTCGTCACTGTGGCACTTTCAAGAATACTCAAGCATAGTGTTGCCACCTTAGCTTTTTTTTCTGCCGTCACTTTAGTTTGCACTAAAGGCCTTAGCTTATGATTTCGCTAAGCACGAACACTACAAGCATCTCAGCTTGTGCGAGCATGGACTTTCCTCAGCCTAGTCTAGCTAGACCGCGATTGCCCGAAATTTACAAATATCTATTTAACCATGCTGACTATTCAAAGTCACTTGAATTATCTGTATCTAATTTAGAACCAAATACATGTCTTTCAAGGTTTGACAGTCTTTTTAAAATATCAAAATTGGTTACTGTATTGCTGGATTGACCAGATTGTCCTGGTTTTTGCAATGCTGCTTGCTTAGTCAGCTCGTCTACTTTACTATGTAAACGTTCGTTCTCTGCTTTTAACTGACTGATTTCTTTATTGTATGATTCATAATCACGAATAACCTCATCCAAGTATTCATCGACTTCTGCTGGACTGTATCCACGCATACCTGTTTTGAATTCTTTTTGTAGGATGTCTTTAGTCGTTAAAGTTCTATTCGCCATAATTGCACCTCATTCGTTTCAACTTTTCCAATATTTTAGAAACTCTTCTCTTCCTCACCATTATAACAAAGATACGGTTAAAAAAAAATAGCAAACTGAATTTTAAATGGATTCTCTCACTTTTTTAATAAATCGGACTACTCATTTTCATTTTGAATCGTATTTTGCAATTGATCAAAATCGATTAAACGACATTCATAAGAGCTGTGTTCTTGTTTCTTTTGTATCTCTTCATAAAGAAACTTCGTTTTCCCTTCAAATTCTCTATCGTACACTAACAAGGCAGCACTGGTATGCTCCAATAAAAAATGTTGGTGATTTTTTAATTGGGAAGGATCTTTATATGGTTGGTGAGAAGTCGATTCAATATAATCCGCTAATTCTTTCAGTTCACTCAATTTTAATTGTTTATCTTCTTTCCAGTTGGAACCGAACTCTAAAAACGGAAAAATAATGGCTTGTTGGATTTCAGGATAATCCATTTTCAATTCGTCGACTACTTCTACTGTCCATTGCTCCACACCTAATTGACCACTAGTTAAAATCCAATCGACGCCATTTTCGATAAAGCTGGTAATTTCATTTTTCAGAGCTTTTTTTATGACATCAATTTTGGCGTCTTTTTCTGAAAAAACGCCTAGTTCATAGGTTCGATAGCCGCTAATATATAAGTTTGTCATAAACTATTTGAATCTCCTTTTCTTTCAAGTATCATATTTGGTATAATGCAAACTAGGAAGTGATGCAAATGGTAGTAAATTATCCTAATGGTAAGCAGTATGCTAAACCAGAAACAAAGCCAACACCGCGTAAGAAAAAAAACAAACTGACTACGTTTAGTAATCGAGGAATGTCTTTAGAAGATGATATCAATGATAGCAATATCAGTTATTTAAGACAAGAACGGGCGGTGATTCATAAGAAACCTACACCTATACAAATCGTCAACGTAGACTACCCTAAACGAAGTGCAGCTGTCATTAAAGAAGCATATTTCAGACAAGCGTCTACTACCGATTACAATGGAGTTTACCGTGGTTTTTATCTGGATTTTGAAGCTAAAGAAACCAAAAACAAATTATCGTTTCCTTTAAAGAACTTTCATCAGCATCAAATTACCCATATGCATCAGTGCTTGAAACAAAAAGGAATTTGTTTCGTTATTTTACGATTTTCGTCAATAAATCGCCTTTTTCTCCTAGAAGCTAAGCTATTGCTCACTTACTGGGACGATCAAAAAGATGGACGCAAATCTATTCCCATTTCAGAACTTGAAAAAAACGGGTATGAGATGTATTATGGTTTTTCGCCGCGTATTCCCTATTTGGACGTGGTGGATCAATTGATTGACTACTCTCTATCTAACATATAGGAAATAGAACTGCGTTGTCAAAGGAAATTCAGTATGGAAAGTTTGCTAGGCTTACATAGATTTGACGTATCTAAAGTAAGACTAGCCATACACAGGTCAAGTAAAAATTGCACATAAGAAATGGAGATCTTTTTTTACATCCATGGATATTTGTTAAGGAGAATTAAGATATGCCAGAAAATAATGAAATGTCTCGTGTTTCCAAGAAAAAGAACCAGAAAAAATCTGGAAACCGAAAAAAGAACCAACAAAAGAAAAAAAAGAAAGTTAATAAATCTTGGTTTAAACGGATTTTGATCGCTCTTGTCGCACTGGTCATTATTGCTTTGCTAAGCGGTGTAGGATTGTTCACTTATTATGCTTCTAGCGCACCAGAAATCACACTTGATGATCTAGTAGACAATCCTTCTACTACTTTTTACGACCCAGAAGGTAATGAGTTATATTCTAGCGGACAAGAACGAGTTCTAGTAGAAGCTGGTGAAATTCCCCAAGTTTTAGTAGACGCTGTTTTATCTATTGAAGACCAACGTTTTTATAATCATATCGGAGTTGATCCCATCCGAATTGCAGGAGCTGTTTTAGCCAACGTAACCGATGGATTTGGTGCTGAAGGTGGAAGTACCATCACCCAGCAATTGATCAAACTGTCTGTTTTTTCTACTAAACAAGAAGACCAAACAATAAAGCGTAAAGCTCAAGAAGCTTGGTTAGCTGTAAAATTAGAGCAAGAGTATTCAAAAGAACAGATCTTGACTTTTTATATCAATAAAGTTTATATGTCTGACAACCAATACGGGATGGGCACCGCTAGTGAGTATTACTTCGGTAAGCCTGTAAGCGAATTGGAATTGCATGAAGCTGCTTTATTAGCGGGTATGTCGCAAGCTCCGAATGCTTACAATCCTTATACGAATCCTGATCGTGCTAAACAAAGAAGAGACACCGTTTTATATATGATGCATGAAAATGAAAAAATTTCTCAAGAAGAGATGAATGCGGCTCAAGATGTGCCTATTACTGAAGGATTGGTAGAAAACCAAGGTAATTCAGCAGATACTCAAGTCATTGATAGTTACTTAAGCACCGTCATTGAAGAGGTCAAAGAAAAAACAGGCTTAGATCCTCAAACTGCTGGATTGAAAATCTATACCAATATAGATATGGATGCTCAACAACAAGTTTATGACGTCTTAAATTCAGATGACTACAACATCTTCCCTAACGACGACATGCAGTCAGCAGTAACAGTCGTAGATGTCAACACAGGACAGTTGAAAGCTATCGGCGGATCGCGTAAACAAGAAGGTCAAATGCTCTTTAATCATGCTGCTGAAATAAAACAAATCGGTTCTACCATTAAACCTCTTACAACTTACGGTCCAGCAATCGAGTATCTAGACTACTCAACATACCATCAAGTAGTAGATGAACCGACCACTTATGAGTCTGGTCAAACTATCAATAACTGGGACAGAGACTATGAAGGACAAATCAGCATGCGACGCGCTTTAGTGGATTCTCGTAATGTGCCGACATACAAGATTTTTAAAGATGTTGGACAAGAAAATGTTAAAAATTTCTTAACTAATGTAGGCCTTTCTGACTACCCTAGTTTAGCAAAAGATAACACCGTTTATGAAGCAGATTCTTTTAGTGGCTCGTTATCACCAATTGATTTGGCAGCTTCTTATGCACCATTTGCAAACGGCGGAGAATATACTGAGCCTTACACAGTTTCAAAAGTGATTACCGCTGATGGAGAAGAAATCGATTTAACACCTTCTACAACAAAAGCTATGAGTGATTCTACAGCTTATATGATTACAGATATGTTGAAAGACGTTGTGGATGTCGGAACAACTTCTCGTTTAGTCAGCATCCCAGGAGTTCCACAAGCTGGAAAAACCGGGACGGCAAATTATACTTCTGATCAGATGGCAGAGCACAATATTCCTAATGGAGCGGTTCCTGCTTCTGCATATGTAGGTTATACTACAAATTACTCTGTTTCTGTTTGGAGCGGATACACGAATATATTTGAAGAAGGTCACTGGCTTTCTGATGATGACGGTACACGAGAAATACCGCGAAAAATTTATCGTGAAGTTATGGCCCAACTTTCAGAATCTGTTGAAAATTCAGATTGGACTAAGCCGAGTTCTGTAGTTGAAGTGGCAGTTGAAAAAGGATCTAACCCGGCTGCTCTTCCAGGCCCCAATACTCCTAGCTCAGAAATTGTCAGAGAACTATTTGTTAGAGGTACAGAACCTACTTCAGTATCAACGAATTATGGAGAAGAATTGACTGCACCAAGCGGACTAAAAGCTTCTTATGATGCTGAAGCAAATGAAATCATTATTAACTGGGATGCTTATTCTTTAAGCCATTCAGATGAAGAACCAACTTATGAATTGACTGTGGGCGGCCAAACAGCCACAACTAAAGATTTAGGGTATGTCGTTCAAAACCCTTCTGAAGGTACGGTTGGCATCACAGTTGCTGTAAGGGCTAATGGAAAGACCGGTCCAACGGCTTCAGTCAGTGTTGTGGTTCCTCCTTCCGGTGAGGAGGAAGAAAGCGATGAGAGTGAAGAAGAATCCGAAAGTGAAGAAAGCGAAAGCTCTTCTGAATCAAGTGCTTCTTCAGAGTCGTCAAGTTCTGAAAGCTCCTCTAGCCAATCAGATGAAAGCAGTTCTATTTCTTCTCAAGCTTCTGAAAGCTCTCAAGCCAGCTCCTCACAGAGCAGTCAAGAATCACAAACAGATGAAGATTAATTTTTCTTATTCTGTGATTAAAATAAACCAAAGAAAGCTGTTTGATCCTATTGGATCTGGATCAAACAGCTTTCTTTTTTGCTTTTATTTTGAAATAAGTTCTATAAAAAAGACTGATTCGCTTCCGGATCAATCTTTCACCTTATTCTTCTGACATATGGTTTTCCAGCAGTTCAATACATTTTTCATGATCGTGTTTTCTAGCTGGACATTGATAGCGGCCAAAGAAAATCAATCGATGATGCGCTTTGCCCCATAACTCAGGAGGCAATTTCTTCATCAGGACTTCTTCTACTTCTCTGACGCTGGCTTTTTGAGGTACGATCTTTAAGCGTTTAGTCACTCGTTCCACGTGAGTGTCTACCGCTATTGCAGGAATATCAAAAGAGACACTTAATACCACATTGGCGGATTTTCTACCTACTCCAGGCAATGTCTCCAGTTCTTCTCTAGTTCTCGGAACTTTACTATTAAAATCTGAAATCAACTTCTCGCAGCAGCCTTTGATATATTTTGCTTTATTGCGGTACAAACCGATCGTTTTAATGTGTTCTTGAATTTCCTCCACTGGTGCATCAGCAAACGCTTCAGGTGTCGGATAGGATTCAAACAACTTTGGAGTAATACGGTTTACAGCTGCGTCTGTTGTCTGAGCACTCATCATGACCGATATCAGCAGCTCAAACGCATTGCGGTGAATCAATTCACATTTAGCCTCTGGGAAAATCTGCCCCATAGCTTCAATGACTTGAATGGTTTTCTTTTTCGAAAGCAAGAAACCCCTCCTTAATGATTATCCTGATTTTCTAACCAATTGTATAATGGTACTTTCGGTTTAACTGTTGTTTCATTAGTAGGCGCAGGTTGTTGCATATTTGTTTGGTGATTGCGTCTTCTCTTTGACTCTTGAACAACTTGCGTTTTTGTTTTGATATTTTTCTTTTCCCAGTTCAATAAGATCCGGTCTACATATTTCAAATTATACACTTGACTCAAAACTGCTTCTCTTAAAGCCATTTCGATCAAATCAACTTCATACTTATCTTCATCCAGCCACATACCGATAGTTTGGATTTCCATTGGCGACAAAGGACGGCCAAACTCAGATTCGAAGCGATTGAATAAGTCCTTCTCAGTCAATTGCTGCTCTTCTTTTTTGATCGTTCTTTCTTCTTGCTCCAATAAAGTCGCTAATCGCTCCCAAAGAAAATCCAGCTGGTAGCTGTCCTTTGATTTGCCTTCTTTATCTATACTGGTTTCAATAGTCAAATATTTTTGCTGAATCAAGTCATGGATAGCGGTAAATACTTTAGCCGTTGGCAATTGCATCCGTTGAGCAATGATCTCGATATCCGGAAAATCACTCCCACTATCCATGAGAGATTTCAATTGGATAATCAAAATCAATTGGTTGTTGGTGATACCTAGTTGACGATAGTGTTGCAACAATACATTCGAAATAGTTGTATCGCCCAACTTTATCCATTTTTGAATGAGTGAAAGACTCATCAACTCCACTCCCTTCTTTTACTTCTCACTGCACTGGTTCATTAGATGAATAAAAACAGGAGCCAGGATGATTATCCCAGCTCCCATTCGGGTTTCGTGTGATTCTTTCTATGGGTAGATACGGTTCAATAAGCGTGGGAAAGGAATAGCTTCACGTACGTGTTCAGTTCCAGTGATCCAAGCAACGGTTCTTTCCAGACCTAAACCAAATCCTGAATGAGGGACACTACCGTATTTACGCAAATCTAAATACCAATCGTAGTCTTCTTCTTTCAGACCGAATTCGTGAAGACGGGCTTTTAGAAGATCTAAGTTTTCTTCACGTTCGCTGCCTCCAATAATTTCTCCATAACCTTCAGGTGCAATCATATCAGCACATAAAACGACATCTGTTCTTTCTGGGTGTTGTTTCATATAAAACGCTTTGATTGCTTTTGGATAATTTACGATAAACACGGGTTTGTCGTATTGGCTAGCAATAAAGGTTTCATGCGGAGAACCAAAATCGATTCCCCATTCAAGGTCTTCAAATCCATTCTCTTGCAGTAATGTAACAGCATCATCATAGCTGATTCTTGGATAAGGCAGTTGTGTATATTTGCGCAACGTTTCTACGTCTCTATCTAAAGTATGAAGAGCTTGTTCGCAGTTGTCGATAACTTGTTGAACGATATAAGCAACATAGTTTTCTTGAACAACTAAGCTTTCTTCATGAGAGGTAAAGGCCATTTCAGGTTCCATCATCCAGAACTCGATCAAATGTCTTCTAGTTTTTGATTTCTCTGCTCTAAATGTTGGCCCAAATGAAAATACTTTTCCAAAAGCCATAGCTGCAGCTTCCATATACAATTGGCCACTTTGAGATAAGTAAGCATCTTGATCAAAGTACTCTGTATGGAAAAGTTCTGTTGAATCTTCAGCTGCACTACCTGTTAAAATCGGCGGATCGATTTTGATAAATCCTTCTTTGTTGAAAAACTCATAGGTTGCGCGAATGATTTCATTCCGAACTTGCATGATGGCGTGTTGTTTAGAAGAACGCAACCATAAATGACGGTGATCCATTAAGAATTCAATTCCATGTTCTTTAGGCGTGATTGGATAATCATGACTCTCGCCAATCAATTGAATATCTTTCACTAAAATTTCATAACCGAATTTCGAGCGAGTGTCTTCTTGGATGATTCCTCTGATCACAACAGAAGATTCTTGTGAGATGCTTTTTGCTAATTGGAACGTTTCTTCTTCAACATCATTCTTTACAATAACCCCTTGAAAGAAGGCAGAGCCATCTCTTAATTCCAGAAAAGCTATTTTTCCACTTGAACGTTTGTTAGCGATCCAAGCGTCGATTTCCACTTCTTCACCCACATGGTTTTTAGAGTCAATAATTCTAATACGATTCAACTTAGTAATCTCCTTTTTGCATTTGAATTTTTCTTAACGTTTCATAGTACTTTACCTCATTCATTGTACTACAGGAAAAGCATTTGAAAAAGGAATTTTAAATATTCTCGATTCCTTTTATCCATTCTCCTGATTCTAAAGACATGACGTAATAACCCAAACGGCCATTCTCCTGCTTGTAGGCAACTTCCCAAATGGCCGTTCCATTTTCCATCCCGATTCTAGCTTCAAGAATTTTTTTTGGCGTTGTTGCTTGTTTGGTCAGCTGAACAGCTTCTGCTTCAGTAATGATATCAGCTTGGTTATATACTGTAGCAGCTCCTCCATCTTGAGCAACGATTGCAATAACTGCTTCGCCTTCCTGATTTGTACCAGTGACAGTAAAGTACGTCTTGGTTCCATTGTACCAATAGAAATCGTCTACTTTAGTTAAGCCGGCACTGCTTTTCGCCACAGCAAATGCCTCATCCTCAGCTTTATGTAAAGGACTGCTGGCAGTTTGATACACTGAAATAGAAAAAGCAATCACCGCTATCATCACAACGATAGAAACAATAAAAATGTTTTTTTTCATTTTTTCAAACAATCCCGTCTTTTCTTTATCAAAAATAGTCTCTCTAATTAGATTAGTATAGCAGAAATAAAAGCTCTTTTCTACAGGTCATCTGTTAAGAATTTACTTAGTTCTGATTCCATTTTCTCTTCAGCAATTTCTTCGATCTTCATCCCTTGGGGCAACGAACGCTGCATCAATTTGCCAAAATTGGAATACAACAGTCTTTCGTCCAATACGATAAAAACACCCTTGTCTGATGGAGACCTTACTAAACGCCCCAGTCCTTGTTTTAACCGTAAAGTAGCTTTAGGCAAGGTATCAACGTAAAAGGGATTTAAGTGATTCTTCTTCATCCAGTAATGCTTGGCTTTTACATAAGGCCGTTCTGGTGATTCAAAAGGCAATCGAGTCACTACGAGAACGCTGAGCGCTTTACCCGGTAAATCGATACCTTCCCAAAAGCTGTCTGCTCCTAGTAAAATGCCCCCCTGTGATCTGAAAAAGCGTTTGAGAATCCTCTCTCTGCTGCCTGATAGTCCTTGTGCCAATATCTCTCTTCCAAAAAAATCCGATTTTCTTTGCAATTGTTCATAAACATCATGCAACGGTTCAAAAGCAGTAAACAGCACCAAGACATTTTCATCTGAATTTTTACAAATCGTACTTAAATACTGGACGATCATTTGAGCATACCTTTTTTTCGTCATACTTTTGACCGGCTTGACTCCTTCTGGAACCCAAAATTTAACTTGTTTTCCATAATCATACGGAGAATCTAATTTTAACGTATGGACATTTGTTTCACCAATCTGATTTTGGAAATAGGCAAAGCTGCCGTCTACTTCTAACGTAGCACCGGTATAAATAATGGTCGGAACCTTATCCACCAGCTGCTCTTTTAAAAAATGGGAGTTGAACACATAAGATTGTTGTGCAGCGAAACTATTTTTAGGCGATTTTTCTGCAAAAGAAAACCACGTTACTTCCTGCTCATCAGACTGCTGAAAAACGGCATCAAAAATATCTTGTTGAGTTTTCAAATCGTTCAAGCAATCATAAAAGTCAGTGATTACATGCAATTCAGTTTGAGTGAATCGTTCTCTTTCGTTGAACAATGCAGCAACTGCTTCAAACCCTAAATAACTGACTTCATTCATCAAAGACAAAATCTTTTTAGTGGTTCTTTTGAACCTGACAGCATGCTCTTCTCTATCGTAAAGAATGTCGTATCGATCTTTGTAATCATTCTGAGGAATGTGTTCCCAACAAAACTGAAGCAATTCATCAACGAATGCTGACAGTGCCTCGGTTAAAAAGTACACACTCATTTCAATATTCTCTAATTGATGGGTGATCGATGCAGTTGTTTTATCTGCTAATATCATCAGTTGTCCGATCAGGCTGCTTTTATCTTCTTTTTTACCCAACCATTTGAACAACTTTTGCAAATAATAATAACGAAAAATTTGACTGGTCGATTGTTGGGCGACTTCACTTAAATGATGAGCTTCATCAACGATCAATCGCTGAAAATTCTTCAGTCTCTTGTCTTCTTTTTGCAAATCATGGCATAGATAAGCATGATTCGTTACAATAATTCCAGCATGCTGTACCAGCTTTTGAGCATGAAGGAAAAAGTCTTCTTCATACCAGTCATCTTCTGTTTCATTTCCCAACCAGCCCCGATGGCGTATTTTACTCCAAAAAGGTTGATTGTAATTGGTCAAATTCAGTTCATCCAGATCTCCTGTTTCAGTTTGAGTCAACCACACTAAGATCCGCATCTGGTAAATGGCTTCTAACTTTTGCATTATCGGTTCTTTCAACAAACTTTCGAATTTAGACAAATGAATATAATGGCTTTTGCTTTTTAAAATAGCAGCTTGTATCGGAAATGAGATCATTTCTTGCAGCTGTGCTAAATCTTTGTGGAACAGCTGTTGCTGCAGCAATGTCGTAAAAGTGCTGATGACGATTGGATCTTCACTAGAAGCGTTGTAGACCGCTGGCAATAAATAACCAAATGTTTTTCCGATCCCAGTTGGGGCTTCAATAATCATGTGCTCTTTTTTATATGAAACAAACGACTGCTGGACAGCATCCATCATTTCGATCTGCGTTTTCCGCAGTTCAAAACGCGGTTGAAACAAGTTCGCCTTTTCTTGCTGCCCTTGCGGATACTCTTTGATCTCGCGATGAACGTGTTGTTCAAAAGAAACCTCTTTTTGACGAATGGCTAATCCTTTTTTGATCATTAATCCTTCTGGCAAGTCGGTGATTTGTTGCTTCATTTCTTTCAGATTACTACGGATAAAAATTTCTGTATCCATTGTACAGTTAGGGGCTATAGCAGCTAGTTTTTCTACAGTCACTAATGGAAGGCTTTTTAATGTTTGTTTAAGTAACAAGAACAACTCTGCAGTCGCATAAGCATCACTGTCTGCCTGATGCGGGTTTTTGTGCACAATATTTTGAGAATTCATCAAATCATTCAATGTAAAACTCGGTTCAGTAGGCAATAAAATTTGCGCTAACTCGACTGTATCAATTCCTTTTAAAGTAAGCGGCGGCAAACCGCAACGAACAAATTCTTCTGAAAGAAAATGGTAGTCAAACTGAATATTGTGCGCAACAAAGATACATCCATCTAATAAATTATAAATGGTTGCCGCGACATCCTCAAAATAAGGAGCATGCGCAATAGATTGGTTTGAGATTCCAGTCAAATGTTCAATTTCTTTGGGAATGCTTCTCAGCGGATTCACATCAGTTGCAAATTGGTGTACGATTTGATCATTTTCAATCAATGCGCAGCCAAATTGAATGATTCGATCTCCACTTTGAACATTTCCTCCTGTTGTTTCAATATCCACAACAGCATATGTGGTCATTTCATCCATTCTTGTCACCTAATTCTTTTCTCAATTTACATCCATTACATCATACCATATTTTAACTGTGTATGGAGATTCTTCCTGCGTTTGCAGATAAATATCCAGCACAAACAAAAGAAACCCTGCCGCTTTCAGATGGACATTGAAAACGGCGGGGCAGATTCTAGTGTTGTATTTTTTGGAGAAAACTTTCTGTGTACGCATGCTCGCTTATGAATTCCAAAAGCAATCATCTGACCATCCATCAATGCTTTGAATTGAAAAGAAAAAATGGATTTTTCATGCTGTTCTAGTATCAGTTCACAGAACGGTCTCCTATCTCTGATTGATTTTTCACCCAAGATAGAATAGCTTCAGAATCATTTGCTAATTGCCCGATAACGATCAACATTTCGATGTCTTCCAGCAGCTGCCCCAACCATTTTCCAGGTTTTATTTTCAATGCTGCTAAAATCTCATTCCCGCTGATTTGGACATCCTTTTTCTCTTTAATTGGGAGATTTTCATACTGCTCAACCACTAGCTCTATATTGGCTGGAAAATGCATTTGTTCCAAGATATGTTCCACTTCTAAAGCAATCGTCAAGCCTGATTGGTATAAGTCAACAGCTGTATAAGGGTGCGTTAGTCTGGATCGCAATGTTTTCACTTCCAACTGTACTTCATGCATTTCTTTATTCGAGCATTTCCATAATTTCAAAAATTTTGTCACTTCAGCAGTTGGAATCTCTAAAAAGTGAATCAGCATCGTCCAAGCCGCTGAGCGAGTAGATAGACTTCCTTCAAATCGGGCAAATTTCTCTAATTTATCCTTATGCTGCTCTAATCCAGGACAATAGGCATACAATTCCGTATGAATAAACAATTCAAGCCCTTTTGATCGACTTTTTCCTTGCATCAATTTCATGAACTCTACGGAAATACGTTCAATTGAAATTTTCCCCAGCAACGCATGGTGGTCAGCGATTGCTTTTTGAGTGTTTGTCTCCATCGTAAAGCCTAATTGACTTACAAAACGAACAGCTCTCATCATTCGTAAAGCATCTTCATGGAACCGTTCTTGCGGTGACCCCACAGCTTTAATGACATGATTGTTTAAATCTTTTTGTCCTTCAAAATAATCCATGATATGACCGTTTTTATCCATCGCTAAAGCATTGACTGTAAAATCCCGTCGTTTTAGATCCTCTTCTAAAGAGCGCACAAATTCTACTTTATCTGGACGTCTGAAGTCTTGGTACGCAGATTCAGTTCTAAAAGTGGTGATCTCATAAGAATCTCCTCCCCACAAGACCATAACTGTCCCATGCTCGATTCCTACATCAATGGTTTTATGAAAGATCTGTTTGATTTCTGCAGGAAAGGCGCTGGTGGCAATATCTACATCATTGATTTCTTTTTTCAACAAAGCATCTCGGACGCTTCCGCCTACAAAATAAGCTTCAAAACCTGCTTTTTCAATTTTTTCAATTATCGGCAAAGCTTCTTTAAAAGTGTGGTCAAGCTCTATCATAATAAATTTTCCAATCCGTAAACCAATTCCGTTTTTTCCATCACTTTCGTACATCCGAGAGCTACGCCAGTCATAAAGGACGAACGATCATACGAATCATGACGGATCGTCAAGCCTTCCCCATTACTTCCAAATTGAACTTGTTGATGGGCCACTAAGCCAGGCAAACGTACACTGTGGATTTTCATTCCTTGGTAATCTGCTCCTCGAGCTCCTTTAATACTTTCTTTCTCTTCTGGATGGCCTTGTTGATGGAATCCACGTTCTGCTGCAATCATTTCTGCAGTCTTAATCGCTGTTCCGCTTGGTGCATCCAATTTATGATCATGGTGCAACTCTATAATCTCAACATCCGGGAAATATTTTGCAGCTTGAGCAGCAAATTGCATCATCAGCACAGCTCCAATAGCGAAATTAGGAGCAATTAAGCCACCTGTACGGCTTTCTTCTGCCATCTTCTGTAAATCCGCCACATCGTCTTCATTAAGGCCTGTAGTACCTACAACTGGACGGATACTGTGGCGTAAAGCAAATTGTGTATTTTCCAAAGCTACTTCTGGTACAGTAAAATCGATCCACACATCCGCTTTCACACTATCAATCAACTTTTGCTTATCAGTAAAGACTGGCACATCGACCGAAGGATAATCCGCTAATTCACTTAACTTGCTTTCCTCAGCGTATGGATCTAAAACACCCACTAGTATAAATTCTTGATGCTTCAATACCATCTTGGTTGCTGTACTGCCCATTTTCCCTTTGAAACCTGCTACTACGATTTTTATCATCTTATTCTTTCCTTTCAAAACGATTCGCATCTCGTTCATTGAATTTTTTCATCGTTAAGTCAAAAGATTCCGTCAAATCGATCTCTAATGAATTGGCTAATGAAATGAGGACAAATAAGGTGTCCCCCAACTCTTCCTTTAATTCTTTGGTGCCTTCAGAAGCTTTCTTCTGCTTTTCACCATGATGGTGGTTGATTTCCCTTGCCAATTCACCCACTTCTTCCGTAAGCCGAGCAAGTTGACCTAAGGGAGAAAAATAACCCGTCTTGAATTGTTGGATGTAATCATCTACTTCTTGTTGTATTGATGAAAGACTCTTTTCCAAAAATATCACCCCAAATTCCATTTAGTTCTCGTCTATTTTCTCTTTTATCCGGTCAAAAATCAAGAAGGGAACTTGCATCTCTTCATTAAAATTGAATTCTTTAAGGGATCAAAAGCAAAAAAGTAGCTTCTGATGTCTATAATTTCTATACTTATTACAGAAAACAACTTTTTTTTTGGAGGAATCGATATGGAAGAACAAGAAGTGATTTCAGTTCTGCAAAAGAACGGTTATCTAGCAGAATTAGGGCAAACTATTATGGGAAATTTAGAACACAAAGGGAGCGTATTGACTCCAAACATGAACGCCGCAAAAGTTAAAGTTCAGTTGTTGAATTTTAACAACCAACAGGAGATTGTCGTATTGCCGTTATCTTTTACGGGGAAATTATTGCCAGAAGAGATTTATGTCATTCCTTTTTCAGACATTGATAAGCTGGAATTTAAAAATAAGCTCATTTTTTACAATATGGTCATCAAGTTCCAGGATCCGCTAAAAAGAAAAAAAGACAAGTATCAAGTCAATAAAAAAATTGCCGGCTATAAATGGCAAGGTGAGAATGTTAAACGTATCATAGAAAAACTGCATTTTTAATCTGAAAGATTGGATAGTTTACCTTATTACTAGCTCTTCTTTCTTACATCAAAGAAGTCGAAATTCTTTTCCGGCTTCTTTTTTTGACGAGTTCAACTTATCTTCAGATCCTTCAAGAGTATGCTTATAATATTTATCGAGGTGATTGAAAAGAGATAAAAAAGAAGGAAAATACCCGTATGTCAACAACTAAACCAACAACAGAAAATAGAGGTCGAAATGGTTTTGGTTCAGTACCAGTCAACCGGACAATGATGTATGGCTTAAAAGCAAACCGCAGTATCCATTGGATGAAGTACAGGGTGGGAAATTAACGGGAAAAGGAAAAAATATAGTGACTATGTCACTTACAAAAGCGCAGAAATAGCTCCTAAAATGACTTTTTAAGACACAGCTTATTTTTTGAACGATCTGATGCAAGAAGCAGGTAAAGCTCAAAAAGAACCAACGAAGTAAGAAGCTGAAGTATTGAAAGAAACAGTTTTTCTAGTCAGCTAAGGCTGAAACTTTTCTCTGATCTCATACAACTGAACGAATCAATTCTAGTGTCATTGCAGTATTTTAATCCGCAAACTTGAAAATCCCGAGGAAGCGTGTTTGTTTGTAGCCGTGAAAAGTATGAAATGTGAATTACTAAGCGTCAGCGCTGAAGCGCTGACGCTTAGTTTGAAGCTTGAAAGTCTGGAGACTACAGGCTTCAGGCGGTACCATGGCTACAAAAGCAAACAAAGCATTCCGGAGGATACTTCACCTCCAGTAAAGGGCTGAGACAAAAAAATGTATTTTGGTTTCAGAAATGGGTCTATGGAGGGAATATAAAAAAAGTGCCGTAAACACAAGTTGCTTTCCTGTCTTACTAACTCGACCGATAAATAGTTGACAGATACTCTTCAAGAGTTAGTGTCAATATTTTCTCGGTAAAAATTTTTTTTAAAGTTCAAAGAGAAATTATTCCATTTTTCCAAACAATTATACGTTGATTTGCCTTTTTTGTTCTGTTTTTGTGCTATATAAGATGAAAAAACGTTTTTTTGGGCTTTTTAACCCGCAGGCCGAATA
>NZ_JBGQQS010000021.1:0-46901 GCF_045528365.1 Desemzia sp. FAM 23988 | reverse complement strand
TCCGGAATGGACGGGTTTGCTTGTGGAAAGCCATGGGACCGTCTGGAGCCTGTAGTCTCCAGACTTTCAAGCTTCAAACGGAATCGTAAGCGCTGAAGCGCCAACGCTCCGTAATTCACATTTCATCTTTTACATGGCTACAAGCAAACCCTATTCCTCCAGAAATATCACGGGTCTCAAACGAGTCACAGCTTAAAAAGCGTGTCTAAATATTTCGGGAAGTTCAAAGAAAGCAGGTCTATCTCATAATGAAGACCGAAGTCTTTCACTTCACTCAACAGATGGAAAATCTCGTTCATGTCGCCCGCCTCCGCATTTTTCTTTTAGCAGAGCCGAGAGCATTCGTAATCTTATTTTTTATTTAAATTTTTTTATACGTATGATGTGGTCGTGATACTTCATTGATTTAGTCCAGAATAGTGTTCCAATATAAACGGTAAAAAAAGAGGACTGAATTTCGATATTCAGCCCTCTTTCTTTCTATACATGATTAATCTATTCTTCTGTATCTGCGTCTTCAGATTCAATCTCTTCAGCCATTTCTTCTTCTGAAAGAATTTCGATTTCACCATCTGAACCATTGATTACTTCGCTGGTATTTTTAGTATCTGCTGACAACTCTTCCTCTTCTTCCGGTTCTACTTTCGCCATAGAAGAAACTATCACGCCATCTGCTAGGCGCATCAAACGAACGCCTAATGTTGCACGTCCAGTTTGAGAAATAGTTCCTACGCCAATACGGATAATAATACCGGAGTTGGTGATCAGCATGACGTCTTCTTTTCCGTTAACTGTAGTTAAACCCACTAATTTACCATTTTTCTCAGTAATATTAGCTGTTTTGACCCCTTTACCTCCGCGTCCGCGAATAGCATATTCGCTTGCAGCAGTACGTTTACCGTATCCTTTTTCAGTAATGATCAATACTTCAGAGTCTTCTTTCAGTAGATCCATACCGACTACGTAATCATCTTCTGCTACGCGAATACCACGAACTCCTCGGGCAGTACGTCCCATATTACGAACTTTGCTTTCATGGAAGCTTACTGCTAGTCCTTCATGAGTTCCAATAATGATGTTTTGGTTTCCATCAGTTACAGAAACTGTCATCAGTTCATCATCTTCATTTAGCGAGATAGCTTTCAAACCATTGCTGCGAATATTTGCAAATTCTGTTACAGCTGTCCGTTTAACCGTCCCTTTTCGAGTAGTAAAGAAAAGATATAACCCTTCTTCTGCTTCTCCTCGTACGTTGATGATAGCTTGGATGCTCTCTCCAGAATCAATGCCAAGTAAATTGATTGCTGGTATTCCTTTGGCAGTACGACCATACTCTGGAATCTCATACCCTTTAGACCGGTATACTTTTCCATTATTGGTAAAGAACAGCAATGTATCGTGAGTTGAACAAGATACTAAGGTTTCGATGAAATCATCATCGTGTACTCCCATACCCTGAACTCCGCGTCCGCCACGATTTTGGATTTTAAACTCAGAACTAGGAAGACGTTTAATATAACCATTGTTAGTTAATGTAATAACACTATTTTCTTCTTCGATTAAATCTTCATCTTCAATGCTCAACAATTCGCCTACTAGTAATTCAGTACGACGTTCATCTCCAAATTTAGCTTGAACCTCAGCCAATTCATCTTCAATGATCTTATGAATTCGTTCAGGTCTGGCTAGTATGTCAGCTAAATCGGCAATTAATGAAGACAACTCTAAATATTCGCCTTCAATTTTTTCACGTTCTAATCCAGTTAAACGGACCATACGCATATCTAAAATAGCTTGAGATTGTTTATCCGATAAATCGAAACGACTGATCAATGTTTGTTTAGCTAAATCAGCTGTTTGTGAACTGCGGATAATAGAAATAATTTCATCTATATGATCCAAAGCAATTCTTAAACCTTCTAAAATATGTGCTCTAGCTTCAGCTTTTTTCTTGTCAAAAGCTGTTCTTCTGCGAATAACGATTTCTTGGTGTTTTAAATATTCTTCAAGGATACTCTTCAAGCCAAGAACTTTTGGTTCACCATTCACAATAGCCAGCATGTTAAATCCAAAAGAAGTTTGCATAGAGGTCATCTTATACAAGTTATTTAATACTACACTCGCACTCACATCTCTTCGTACATCAATAACAATACGCATTCCATCACGGTCAGATTCATCCGCTAAGTCCGTGATTCCTTCTAACCGTTTCTCACGAGCTAATTCAGCGATGCGAGATACTAAGCGAGCTTTGTTGACCATATAAGGGATCTCAGAAACAATGATGCGTTCTCGTCCATTTTTTAATATTTCAATGTCCACTTTAGCCCGTAATGTAATTGAGCCTCTTCCAGTTTCGTAAGCTTTTCTGATTCCTGATTTTCCTATGACTAGACCGCCTGTTGGAAAGTCAGGACCAGGAACAGCTTCCATCAAGTCGGCTGTAGTAGCTTCTGGATTCTCCATCAAAATTTGCAAACCTGAAATGATTTCAGTTAAGTTATGCGGCGGGATATTTGTTGCCATCCCAACAGCAATACCTGTTGCTCCATTTACCAGTAAGTTTGGAAAGCGTGCAGGTAAAATCTCAGGCTCTCGTTCAGTACCGTCGTAGTTATCTATGAAGTCAATCGTATCTTTGTTGATATCTCTCAACATTTCCGTAGCTAATTTTGCCATACGTGCTTCAGTATAACGCATCGCCGCAGCGCCGTCACCATCGACGGAACCAAAGTTTCCATGTCCATCTACTAAAGGATAACGGTAACTAAAATCTTGTGACATCCGTACCATAGATTCATAGATCGCACTATCTCCATGAGGATGGTATTTCCCCATAACATCTCCTACAATACGTGCGGATTTTTTGTGTGCTTTATCTGGAGTTACTCCCAGCTCATTCATTCCATATAAAATACGACGGTGCACTGGTTTTAGTCCATCACGAACATCTGGTAATGCTCTAGCAACAATAACACTCATAGCATAATCAAGGAATGACGTACGCATTTCTTTTGACAAATTAATATCTTCTATTTTTCTATCGTAATTATTTTCTGTCATTTTTTCCCCTCCTTGATTAAATGTCTAAGTTCTGAACATATTTAGCATTGGTCTCAATAAAATCACGTCTGGGTTCTACTCGGTCACCCATCAACATATCTAAAACTTTATCTGCATCCGCTGCATCTTCTACCGTTACCCGCAACATTCTTCGGTGCTCAGGATTCATTGTTGTATCCCATAATTGTTCAGCATCCATCTCTCCAAGTCCTTTATAACGTTGGATAGAAGGTCGTGGACTAGCAGGAATCTCTTTCAAATAATTCTCTAGTTCTTCATCACTATCTAAATAGACTTCTTTTTTCCCTTGTTTTACTTGATACAAAGGTGGTTGAGCAATATAAACATAGCCCGCTTCTACGACTGGACGCATAAAACGATAGAATAAAGTTAAGAGTAATGTACGAATATGAGCGCCATCAACATCGGCATCGGTCATAATCACTAATTTATGGTAACGCGCTTTAGACACATCAAATTCTTCTCCAAAACCAGTCCCCATAGCTGTAAATAATGAACGAATCTCTTCATTCGCTAAAATACGATCTAATGAGGCTTTTTCAACGTTCAATATTTTACCACGAATCGGTAAAATGGCTTGGAAGATACGTGAACGGCCTTGTTTAGCAGAACCGCCCGCTGAATCCCCCTCAACGATGAATAATTCGCTGATTTCTGGATTTTTACTTGAACAGTCTGCTAATTTACCAGGTAAATTGCTGATCTCCAGTCCACTCTTCTTACGCGTCACTTCTCTTGCTCGTTTAGCAGCTAAACGAGCTTTTGCCGCCAGTAAACCTTTCTCAACGATTTTTTTAGCCGTTTGCGGATTTTCCATCAAAAAGCGGTCAAAATGTGTAGAAAATAGGCGATCTGTTATAGTACGAGCTTCAGAATTTCCTAATTTTGTTTTTGTTTGTCCTTCAAATTGAGGATCCGGATGTTTGATAGAGACTACTACTGTTAATCCTTCACGTACATCGTCCCCGCTCAAATTGTCTTCGTTATCTTTCATCAATTTGTTTTTACGAGCGTAATCATTTACAACACGTGTCAAAGCTGTTTTGAACCCTGACTCATGTGTTCCACCTTCATAGGTATGGATATTGTTCGCAAAACTCATTAAATTAGAATGGTACCCGTCTGTATGCTGCATAGCAACTTCAACCGCGATACCTTCTTGTTCGCCTTCCAAGAAAATCGGTTCTGGATAAATAACCTCTTTATTTTCATTTAAAAACTCAACGTAACTTTTAATTCCGCCTTCATAAAAGTAATCGTATTTTTCTTGATCTGGATTGCGTTTGTCTTCGATTGATATAGACAAACCTCGATTTAAAAAGGCTAATTCACGAACGCGAATAGCTAATTTATCAAAATCAAATGTAGTTGTTTCTGTAAAAATCGTTGGATCCGGCATAAAATGAACGGTTGTTCCATGGCGATCAGTGTCTCCAATGATTTCTAAATCATTCATTACTGCTCCGCGCTCAAAAGCTTGGTGGTATATTTTTCCATCTTTATGAATATAAACATCTAAAGCAGAAGATAACGCATTAACAACAGAGGAACCTACCCCATGTAGACCACCTGAAACTTTGTATCCTCCACCGCCGAACTTTCCTCCAGCATGCAAAATGGTAAATACTGTTTCAACTGCTGGACGACCGGTTTTTTCTTGAATATCTACTGGAATCCCACGTCCATTATCCACAACAGTGATACTGTCATCCGCTTCAATAGTAATATCAATTTCATCCGCAAATCCTGCTAGAGCTTCATCGATCGAATTATCTACGATCTCCCATACTAAATGGTGTAAACCTTCTTTACTTGTTGAACCAATATACATACCAGGGCGTTTACGTACAGCTTCTAATCCTTCTAATACTTGGATTTGGCTTGCATTATAGTCCTTTGCAAGATCAGCTCTGCTTCTCATTTCCTCTGCCACGCTTATTCACTCTCCATTTCTACTTGTCCTTGATCGATATTAAAAACTCTTGGAGCTTCGATAAGGTTTTTCTCAATGCCATCTAAACTAGTGGTTGTTAAAAAAGTTTGTACTTTATTTTGAATCGCTTTTAATAAATGAGTTTGTCTGCTGTCATCTAATTCAGACAACACATCATCTAACAACAATACAGGATACTCACCGGTCATTTCCTGCATCAAATTGATCTCCGCCAGTTTTACACTCAGTGCAGTCGTTCGTTGTTGTCCTTGTGATCCATACGTCTGGACATTTTTTCCGTTGACATAAAACTTTAAATCATCTCGATGTGGACCAGTAAGCGTTGTACGTTGTTCTAATTCTCTTGTTTGGTTTGCTTTATACGTATCCATCAGATGGATATAATTAGCATCCTTATCAGTTGGATTCTCTAAATGAACACTGGAATGATAGTGTATTTCCAGCACTTCTTTTTGTTTAGAGATCTCTTGATGGATAGTTTGAGCCCAATTTTGCAATTGTTCGACAAATAAAAAGCGCTCCGCCAAAATTGAAGCTCCGTGGGCAGCCATTTGTTCAGTTAACACTTCTAAAAAGGTTAAATCTGAAGCTTGTTTCATACTCAACTGTTTTAAATACAGATTCCGCGACTTTAACAAGTGCTGGTACTCTACTAAATGGTGCAAATAAACGGGATTCATTTGTCCCAGTTCCATATCCACAAATTTACGCCGCACAGAAGGAGAACCTTTCACTAGAGACAAATCTTCCGGGGCAAATAAAATCACATTCAAATTTCCGATATAAGAGCTCAACTTTTTCTGCTCTAAATGGTTGAATCTCGCTTGCTTGCCTTTTTTGGACAAAACGATTTCCAAGGGAAAAGAAGAATTCTTTTTCTGAACTCTGCCGCTGATTTTAGCAAAATCTTTTTCCCATTGAATCAGTTCTTTATCACTTGAAGTCCGATGGCTTCTAGCCATCGCAAGAACATAGATAGCTTCCATCAAATTGGTCTTTCCTTGAGCATTTTCTCCCAAAAAAACATTGATTCCATTTGAAAAAGCTACCTCAGCATCTGCATAATTTCGATAATTCGTCAGTTTCATTTCATTGATATACATTAGCGCGATTCCTCAGAAAGTTCTTCTGAAGATTCATGTTGAATAAAATACGTTCCTTCACCTGGAATTTCTACGATCGATCCAGGAAAAATCTTCTTGCCTCTGCGATTTTCCAACTCATTGTCTAAAAAGACACTGTTTTCTGCTAAAAAATGTTTAGCCATGCCGCCGCTTGAAATAATATCGACGTGTTTCAACAATTGTCCTAATGTAATATATTCGCTGTCTATTAAGACCGTTTCTTTCATCTTGTCACCTGCTTTTCAATAAAATAAGCGTGGAACGTAAAAATCCACGCAAATCTCTTTTATGTCTTGGTTTTATTATACTCCTTTTTCGGCTATTTTACAAATTTATCTTAAAATAAACGTGTTTCTTTCGTTTTTACCTAAAAAACGTCTAAACTACCTAAATGGACCGAAAATAGCTAGAAACGAAAAATTTGCCTATATAAATCTATCCACATAAAAAAACACAGTCTGAGATAAAAAGTCTCGAACTGTGTTTTTTTAAATTATTTGATTGATAAATATGCAACAAAATCGGTTTGCTTTAAGTTTTGTGTGTTTATAACCGTCTTACGCAAAGCTCTTAAAATGTGCGTACTGGCGTAATCAGTTGAACAAATTCTTTTCCGTCTTCCGATGGCACGATGACAAATGGGCGGATCGGAGATGTAAATTTAATCAAAATATCTGATTGTCCAAATGTTCTTAGTGCATCTTTCATATAATCCGGATTAAATGATAGTTCGATTGCTTCCCCTTCAAATGATTGAAAGTTGATTTCTTCTTGGACATTTCCAATTTCAGGAGAATTTCCAGAAATTTCCACTCTATCTTTTGATACAGCTAGCTTAACGACATTGTTTTTTCCTTCATGAGAAAGAAGCGAAGCACGTTCAATAGACCCAAGTAAAGAATTCGCATTAAAAACAACACTTGTAGAAGATGTATCAGGAATCAAACGCTGTGTTTCAGGATAAATCCCTTCTAACAATCGTGTATAAAAGTATAAATTCTCTGTTTTAAACAATACCTGATTTTCGGTGATCATCATTTCAGCAGTTTCGGCATCTTCTTCTAGAATTTTAGAAAGTTCCGTTAAACTTTTTCCAGGAATAATGATTTTGTATTTCTGTTGAGCTTGTTCTTCACTCATTGTCAAAGGGATGATTCGTTGACTTAAACGGTGGCTGTCTGTTGCTACAGCAGATAATGTTTGGTTTTCGATAACGATATTGACCCCTGTCAAAATTGGGCGGCTTTCATGAGTAGACGTTGCAATAACCGTTTGTGAGATCACTTGTTTGAATAAATTAACATTCAAAATAAAAGATTCATTGCTGTCAATAACTGGTAAATGTGGGTAATTATTTGGATCCAGTCCATTGATCGTAAATGAAGCTGATGCTGAAGTGATTTGTGTTTGGAAATGATCCAATACTTCAATAGTCATTTTGTCATCTGGTAATTTTCGAACGATTTCGTTGAAGAAACGGGCTTGAAGAATAATACCCCCTGTTTTTTCAATGTTCAATTGATTTTTGTCATCTTCAACAGGGATAAAAGCTTCAATTGAAATATCTGAATCGCTACCTGTTAAGGTAAGTCCTTCTTGGGAAGCAATGATTTTAACACCTGTAAGAATAGGGATCGTTGTTTTTGACGAAATAGCTCTTTGTACGTCAGCTAAGTTGTTTAAAAAAGCACTTCGATGAATTGTAAATTTCATAAATTAACCTCCGACTGTTTAGTTTTAATAGAGTAATTACTTTAGTAATAGTAGTAGGGCTTGTTGATACTGTGGATAACGCACATGAACCCAAACGACAGAGACTTTTACACATGTTGATAACTTGTGTAAAAGCTCGGGAAAACTCAACGAGTTATCCACATGTTAAAAAAGAGATTTATTTCCTTTATCAACTAAATGTTTTTTTCAATTCGCTGATTTCTTTTTTTAACTGATCATTTGTCGTCAAAGCTTGCGCAATTTTTTCATACGCATGAATAACGGTCGTATGATCTTTTCCTCCAAATTCAGCCCCAATCTTAGGCAATGAGCTGGAAGTCAATTCTCTAGATAAGTACATTGCGATCTGACGTGGCAAAACAATGGATTTCACTCGTTTTTTACCTTTCAAATCAACCATCGAAATTTGATAATATTTGCTGACAACAGATTGGATATCTTTGATCGTAATGGTTGTGGGTTTAGAAGATGGAAGCATGCTTTTTAGTGCATCAGCTGCTAAACTTGTCGTAATTTCTTGACTCACGATCGCGGCATAAGCTTGAACGCGTACTAAAGCTCCTTCGAGTTCGCGAATGTTTGAATCGATTTGTCCTGCAATGTAGCTTAACGTATCATCCGGAATCTCTAATCTTTCAGCATTAGCTTTTTTACGCAAAATAGCGATACGTGTTTCTAAATCTGGCGGTGTGATATCAACAGATAACCCCCATGCAAAGCGAGATACAAGACGTTCTTGTAATTTTGGTATTTCATTAGGCAGCCGATCACTTGTTAAAACGATTTGTTTGCGATCATCGTATAAAGCATTGAACGTATGGAAGAATTCTTCCTGCGTTCCTTCTTTATCTGCAAAAAATTGAATATCATCTACCAATAATAAGTCTACATTCCGGTACTCTTGACGAAATTTTTCTTGTGTTTTGTTTTGAATTGAATTAATGAAATCATTGGCAAAAGTTTCACTACTTACATATTTAATTTTTGCATCTGGATTCAATAATAACATTTGATGACCAATAGCATGCATCAAATGGGTTTTTCCTAAACCAACTCCTCCATAAAAGAACAATGGATTGTAAATAGTACCAGGTTCCTCAGCTACAACTAAAGCTGCGGCATGGGCCATTTGATTTCCTTTACCAATAACAAAAGTATCAAATGTGTATTTGTCATTTAACAAGGCATTCTTTTTGAATGGATTTTTTTGTTCTATAGATGTTGCAGAAGATTCTTTTTGTGCAGCAATAGCCTCTTCCTCATTTTTGATCACGAAAATTGGGGATAACTCTTGTCCGGAAAATTCATAAATATTTTCTACGATTCTCGTAGTCAGGTTGTTTTCCCAATATTCTTTGTGCAGCGACGAAGGAACTTCAACGATCACATGTTTGTCCGTTAAACGGATTGGGTTGGCAGATTCTATCCAAGTATCATAACTTACTTTAGAGAGTGAATCTTTAAATTTTTCTTTTAAATAGTTCCATAGAGAATGCAAGTCATCCAACAGAAAACCTCCTTTTAAAAATAAGAGCCAGAAAAGCTCCAGTACTTCATTAGTATTTTTGCTATTTTGTTTGTAAATAGGTTGAGAAAGAAATTACTTCCTGTTTAAAGTTCTCATTTCAATAAGTATGGCTCTAATTCATTTAGATCTATTCCTTATTGTTCCATGTATTTAAATATCAAAGAGAGCTTTTCCACACATTTTAAGGAAATGGTAAAACCAGCCACACTCCTAGATAATATCTTTTTCTATTCTAGCACGATAAATAAAAGTTTTCCACAAGTACTTTCCACCTGTTGAAAATATATCCAGACGAGGTGTATAAAGTTATCCACAAGGCAAAAAGAACAGGTGGATAACTTGGATTTTCTTTTTTTATCCCAGAAAAATTGTGGATAAAAATTCAGATTAAAAGCTTTTGTATCAATGGTTACGAGAGTTTTCCACAAATTTAACAAAAGAAAAGCGACAGCCTAGTAACAAGTTGTTGGTATGTGCATAAGTGCGGGAAAACATGGTGGAGAAGTTTATTAAATAAAAATGGCAAAAACAGAGTATGGGGATAGAAAAATAGGTGTGTGGATAACTATAGAGCAAGAAAAAGCACAGAGAAGGCCTGAAAAAATGTTCATTGTTTAACAATCGCTTATTAATTCGTGAGCAATCTCCTTCGGAAAAACTGGAATCAAAAAAGAAAAAAATTGAAAAAGGTCAAAATAAAAATATTTTTAGGAATTGCTAAAAAGAAGCGCTATAAAATGCAAATGAACTATTCTTCTATATATAAATAAAAAATAGCTGCAGTGTGCCTAGGACTGATCGATACTCATCGCATAATGGATTTTTTTAGACAAAAGGATAAAAAAAGTGACAAATATGAGAAAATACTAAAAAGTTGTTTTATGTTTATTTCATTTATGATATGATATCTTAGTGAATGATTGAAATTGGGTAGATGTCCTTGACAAGTCTAATTTTTATCATTAGAATGTTCAAGACTGTCTTTAAAAATCCTAATAATTTTAAGAAAGATAGTTTTTCAGGAGGTGTAACACGCATGAAAAGAACTTACCAACCTAAAAAGCGTAAACGTCAAAAAGTACATGGTTTCCGTAAACGTATGAGTACTAAAAATGGACGTAATGTATTGCAAAGTAGACGCCGTAAAGGCAGAAAAGTATTGTCTGCATAAGATCACTGACCGTCTCAGTGGTCTTTTTTTTCTATTTTTTATGCAAAGGGGCAGACTGTATCAAAAACTTGAATGAGTCACTAGGTCTCTATAAAAAAGATTTGTAAGATGAGGGAATGAACGTTATGAGGAAAGCTTATCGTGTAAAAAAAGAAACCGAATTTCAAAAAGTCTTTCATCACGGAAAATCCACAGCAAATCGTCAGTTTGTTGTTTATGTATTAAAGAAAGAAAATCAACCTCATTTTAGAGTTGGACTTTCTGTTGGGAAAAAAATAGGCAATGCAGTTGTAAGAAATGCAGTGAAACGCAAAGTTCGGCAAAGTCTAACCGAACTGAAGCCGGACCTAAAAGCGGATAAGGATTTTATTGTTATTGCCCGCAAGCCGACAGCGACTATGTCGACGAGTGAAATCAAAAAAAGTTTGATTCACGTTCTGAAGTTAGCTAAAATGTGGGATAAATGAAGAGAAGTGGAGGAAATACAGCGTGAAAAAGCGTAAGCGATTACTTCTTTTATTAGGAATGTTAGGACTGACTGTAGTCTTAGCAGCATGCGGTACAGGTCCGATTACAAGTGACAGTACTGGTTTTTTTGATCGATATGTTATCTATAACTTTTCACAAGTTATTATTTGGTTGTCTAATTTATTTGGAGGAAATTATGGGATCGGTATTATTGCCTTTACCTTGATTATTCGAATCATTCTTTTGCCTCTTACTTATTACCAAACAAAGAGTAGTCGTAAGATGACAGATGTACAACCGCAATTAAAAGCTTTGCAAGAAAAATATTCTTCTAAAGATGCTGAAACAAAAGAAAAATTACAAGCCGAAACATCTAAGTTATATGAAGAAGCAGGAGTGAATCCTGTAGCAGGTTGTTTACCTCTATTGATTCAAATGCCTGTGTTGATTGCATTGTACCAATCAATTAATCGTACGGAAGTATTAAGTACAGGTGATTTCTTATGGGCAAACTTAGGAACACCGGATCCATACTTCATTTTACCAGTCTTGGCAGCTCTATTAACTTTAGCTACATCTAAGTTATCTAGTATGAGTCAAGCAGGTTCTAACCCGACAACGGCTATTATGACATACATGATGCCGATCATGATTTTATTCATCAGTATTTCATTACCAAGTGCTGTTTCATTGTACTTTGTAGTAAGTAATGGATTCTCTGTGGCTCAAACACTGTTGTTCAACAATCCATTTAAAATAAAAAAAGAGCGACAAGAAAAAGAAGACGCAGAAAGACAACGAGAAAAAGATCGTCAACGAGCGTTGAAATTAGCACAAAAAACAAAACGTAATGTGAAGAAAAAATAGTAGTTTAGGTTATAAAATCTTTATGATTATCTAACAGTTTTGAATGGAGGATAGATATGGATAAGTATACCGCAAAAGCCCCTACTGCTGAGGAAGCTGTTGACAAAGCTTTACGCACTTTAGGAATTAGTAAAGAGGAAGCTTCTATTGAGGTTATTGAAGAAGGGAAAAAAGGGTTTCTTGGATTCGGTCAAAAAGATGCGATCGTTACAGTCAGAAATAAATCTGCTGTTAGAGTAGAAAAGGATATTTTTACTGACACAGACGAAGCCGTACCAGAAAAGACTGAAGATAGTGAAGCTGAACTTCCCCATGTTACAATAACTGCTGAAGCTGAGAAGGGTCCTAATGAAGTAAATGATATGGAAGAATCCACTGACTTCAATGAAGATATCAATACTAGAAACGATAGCCAAGCTATTGAGACGGTATCTGATTATTTAGTAGATGTCGTTGCAAAACTTGGTGCTCCAGCGACCATTAGTGTTGAGCAAAAAGAAAAACAAGTCATTTTTCATTTAGATTCTCAAAAAGCAGGGGTCATCATTGGAAAGCATGGAAAAGTTTTGAATGCACTTCAATCTCTGGCACAAGTATTGCTGCACCGTCAAGCAAAAACGAAGATGGTTGCTGTAGTCAATGTGGGAGATTATCGAGAACGTCGGGAAGCTATTCTAAAACGTTTAGCAGAACGTACGGCATCAAAAGTGGAACAAACGAACCAACCAGTGTTCCTAGAACCTATGCCGGCTTTCGAAAGAAAGGTCATACATTATTATCTCAGTCAAAACGAATGGGTAACCACTCATTCAGAAGGCAGAGAGCCACATCGTTATTTGGTAGTAGAACCTTCGGATAAACAAATATAATCATTCAATCTTTAAACGCAGAAGTCTTCATCAAAGAATTCACTTTGATGAAGGCTTTTTTTTTGCATAAATAAGGGAAGCGAGCTACATTAAAACTAAAGAAACGAAAGGAGCGTGAAAGGTATCTGTGACTGTTTTACGGTACCGTCATTCTTTTAAAGTCCCCATAGTAAACATCTCTTCGCTAACCAGACAAGTTCATCGTCCGAGCACTTAAGCCACTCTCTCATTTCAACAAACCAAGGAAAATAACAATCTAAAAATAGTGAATCTATCCCTTTATTGTAGAGGAAAGCTGAACAAAATCGAAACTTGTTTTTAAAACGCTTGCAATAATAATAAAAAACGTTATAATAAACTTGTATATACAAGTTAAATAATTTTTTTCAGCACTTATTACATTTTTTTAAGGAGGAAACAAGATGGCAGATTTTAAGCAAGATGCAAAACAGTTGCTTGAGGATATTGGTGGATCAGATAACATTTCAGCTGTTACTCATTGTGCGACACGTATGCGGTTTGTATTGAACGATCCGAGCAAGGCAGACAACAAAAAGATCGAAAAAATTCCAGCAGTAAAGGGTACCTTTACACAAGCAGGACAATATCAGGTTATTATTGGAAATGATGTAGCTACTTTTTACAATGAATTTGAAAAGGTTTCCGGAAAATCCGGCGTTTCAAAAGATGATGTGAAAAAAGCCAGTAAGCAAAACCAAAACCTATTGCAACGTGCAATGTCGGTATTGGCAGAAGTTTTCTCACCTATTATTCCAGCAATCGTTGTTGGGGGTCTTATTTTAGGGTTCCGTAATATTTTGGAAGCCATTCCAATGGAAACACTTGGACAAGCAATAGTAGATGGTGTACCACAAGTTAATGCAGCTGGAGACCCTATTTACAATACGATCGTTCAAGTATCTCAATTCTGGAATGGGGTTAACTCTTTCTTATGGCTGATTGGTGAAGCGATCTTCCACTTCTTGCCAGTAGGAATCACGTGGAGTATTGCTAAGAAAATGGGAACAACACAAATTCTTGGTATTGTACTTGGTATTACATTAGTATCTCCACAATTATTAAATGCTTATGGAGTAGCTGAAGCAACAGAGATTCCATTTTGGGACTTTGGGTTCTTCCAAATCGATATGATCGGTTACCAAGCTCAAGTTATTCCGGCGATGTTGGCTGGTTTCGTATTGGCTTACTTGGAACTGGGTTTACGTAAAATCATCCCGCAAGCCATCTCGATGATTTTTGTTCCGTTATTTGCATTAGTACCGACAGTATTGATTGCTCACACGGTTTTAGGACCAATTGGCTGGCAAATTGGAGACTGGATCTCAAATGTTGTCTACTCTGGTTTGACAGGTTCATTCAGTTGGTTGTTTGGTCTATTATTTGGAACATTCTACTCGCCACTGGTTATTACTGGATTGCACCATATGACAAATGCAATCGACTTGCAGTTAGTAGCTGACTTTGGCGGAACAAACTTATGGCCGATGATCGCTTTATCTAATATTGCTCAAGGTTCAGCAGTATTGGCGATTATCTTCATCAACCGCGACAACAAAGAAGAACGCGATATTTCAATCCCAGCAGCTATTTCTTGTTACTTGGGAGTTACTGAACCGGCGATGTTCGGTATCAATATTAAATATGCGTACCCGTTCTTTGCAGCGATGATTGGTTCAGGAATTGCCGGGTTGGTCGCATCTATCTTTAACGTAACAGCAAACTCAATTGGTGTTGGTGGACTTCCAGGTATCTTGTCTATCCAAAATCAATATTGGGTAATTTTCCTAGTTTGTATGGCTATCGCTATCGTAGTACCTTTTGTATTGACATTTGTATTCAGCAAAAACAAACGATTCAGCAAAATGGGAATCGATGATCTACCACAACCTAAATTAGGTTCGTAATCAAGAAATTAATCAACTATAAGAAGGCAGGGATTCTGTGAGTAACATGCATGAAAAAGTCGTTTATCAAATTTATCCAAAGTCATTTAATGATTCGGACGGAAATGGAGTAGGGGATCTAAGGGGGATCATTGAAAAAATTCCTTATTTAGCAAGACTAGGTGTAGACATGTTATGGCTTAATCCATTCTTTATTTCACCACAAAACGATAATGGCTATGATGTTGCACATTATACAGAAATAGACCCATTATTTGGAACAATGGCTGATTTTGATGAGTTGGTATCTAAAGCAAAAGAAAATGGTATGGGACTTATGCTGGATATGGTGCTGAACCATACTTCTACAGAACATGAATGGTTTCAAAAAGCTTTGGCTGGAGAGAAGAAATACCAAGATTACTATATTTTAAGAGAAGCGAAAGCGGACGGCAGTTTGCCTACAAACTGGGCTTCCAAATTCGGAGGTCCATCATGGTCAAAATTTGGAGATACTGATCAATATTATCTGCACCTTTACGATGTTACCCAAGCTGACTTAGATTGGCGTAATCCTGAAGTGCGCGAAGAGCTCTTTAGCATCGTGAACTTCTGGCTGGAAAAAGGCGTAAAAGGGTTTCGTTTTGATGTGATCAATGTTATCGGTAAAGATGAAGTACTGTTGGATGCAGAAGACGGTATAGGGAAAGCACGTTATACTGACAGACCAATCGCACATGAATTTCTGCGTGAATTGAACCAACGCACATTTGGCCGATATGAAGACATCATGACAGTTGGAGAAATGTCTTCTACGACAGTGCCGAATGGAGTTCAATACTCTAATCCAGAAAATGAAGAGCTGTCTATGATTTTTAGTTTCCATCATTTGAAAGTGGATTACGTTGAGGGCGAAAAATGGACTAAAATGGACTTTGATTTCATGGAATTAAAGAGAATATTGGATGAGTGGCAAGATGGGATGTCAAAAGGGAATGGATGGAATGCCTTGTTCTGGAACAACCATGACCAACCCAGATCAATCAGTCGCTTTGGGGATCCGGTAAATCATTTTGAAGCCTCGGCTAAACTTCATGCTCAAACCATTCATTTACTAAGAGGAACTCCTTATGTTTATCAAGGCGAAGAAATTGGGATGACCAATCCGAATTATTCCGATATTCAAGATTTTGCGGATGTTGAAACCCTCAATGCCTATAAAGAACTATCTGAAAAAGGTATGCAACATGAAGAAATTATGGAAATCATCAGAGATAAATCGAGAGACAACAGTCGCACACCGATGCAATGGACAAATGAATTGAATGCTGGTTTTACAACTGGGGAACCTTGGTTGAAAGTGACTGATAATTCTCATGAAATCAATGTTGAAAATGAATTAGCAAACGGTTCGATTATAGAATACTACAAACGATTGATTGCTTTAAGAAAAGAAATGAAAGTTATTTCTGAAGGCAGCTATCGTGGAATAATGATGGATCATCCCAACGTCTACGCTTATGTAAGAGAATATGAAGGGCAGCAGTTATTAGTGCTGAACCATTTCTATGCTGATCCGGTAGCGATTGATGTTCCTGAAGAATTTCAAAACCGTAGTAGTAAATTCCTTATTGGTAATGGAGAAGAACGATCATTAGGTTCTTCCATTACTTTGGGAGCTTATGAAACGGCAGCTTACTTGTTTGAAAAATAAGTGTTAGAACAAAACAAAATGAGAACACCCTAAAATGCGGACTCTATAGTCTCATTTTAGGGTGTTTTCTGTTAAATGAATGGGTATTTGCTTAGTGCAGGTATGAAGTTCTGGACAATAGCGTGGTAAAAGGCCGTTAGCTGACTTGTGAGAAATATTCTGGCACTCACAAGTCAGGTTTATCTCTTAAAGCTGACTTGTGCCTCAGATTTTCATCTCCACAAGTCAGATAAAGAAGAGTTACCTGACTTGTGGCAATGATTTTGAGATCGATAAGTCAGGTAAGAGAATGCAGCCCTCCTGATAGGCATAAAAAGCAGAGACAACGGCAGGGTTGTTAAACAAGTTGGCTTTGTCCGCTCGCTTAAGGTAAATAGACAACAAAACACACTCCCTGCTGAACAAAATCGTTCATAGTTTTGGGAGTGTGTTTTAGTTTGTGCTCTGTAGACGAGCTGGACAAGGCAACTTAAACGCCTTGTCCAGCTCTCTTCTTATAGCCAGTAGTCTAAGCGCTCTGCTCCAATCTCTAGGGTGTTTTTCTTCTGGCGAAGTCTACAAATCTGAATTTATCGAGTCTGTGGCGGGATTCGGTGTATTGGAAAAATCGAGTGTCTTCTAAATATACCGTACTCCTGACTACGACTACATGAGAATCGTTGTGTAAGTCCATCAATAGCTTGTCATCTTTAGTAATTGGCTCAACCGTAAATTCTTTTTGAGCGTATCCGATTGTTAGTCCTAATCCATCTTCGATATAACGGTATAAGGAATTTTCAGCTTCTTTATCAGGTATCTGTGGAATGATGGAGGTCATTAAGTAGTCTTTATCTAAAATCACGCATTCGCCATCTACTTGACGCTGACGTTCAATATAATGGACTTCTGTGTCCGCAGGCATACCGAGTTGTTGAATAACGTGTTTGGGCAGTAATTGACGCTGATTCGCTGTCAGAATCGTCTTACCAGTTATATGTTGTGTTTCTTGCAGTTCTTTATAGCTTGTTAAACCAGAGACTGGGAAATTAAATCTTTTAACATCTAAAACGATGGAGCCTTTTCCTTGCTGTTTTTGAATGTATCCGCTTTCTAATAACAAGACCAAAGCCTTTCGTATTGTTTCACGGGAAACATTGTAATTTACAGCTAGTTTGTTTTCGCTTGGCAAAAGTTCGCCTGGTTTGTAACGTTGATTTAATATATCTGCCTCAAGGTCTAAATAAATTTCATGGAATTTATTCATATCATTAACCTCGCAATCCTTTATTCATCAATAGTTTACCACATTTAGAGACTAAATTCTTTAACTAGGCGCGTGTTGTAAATGAATTTATGGCAAAAAAGATAAGATTGCTTCAAAATATGAAAAAAAGTCTTCGAATTTATTGACAAAAAGTTAGAGACCTTGTATTATGCTTAAGGATGTAGGATTTATAGTTCTCTACAAGAATGCTCACTAATTAAATAAATTTATCTAAAGGATAAAAAGTAGTCAAAGTGCTTTATCCATTTCTAATTTGAACAGTTCAAATCAAGGGGTGGAGTGGGCACTTTTTTCGTGCAAAAAAATAAAGGAGTGAACGAGTTTGTCATTAGAATTTGATACTATTGCAGCTATTTCAACACCGCCTGGAGAAGGGGCTATCGGGATCGTCCGTTTAAGTGGAGAAGACGCGATAACTATTGCAGACAGTGTTTATCAACTAGGTTCAAAACAATTAAAAGATCAAGACAGCCATACGATTCACTATGGCCACATCGCTAATCCCAAGACAAATAAGACAGTCGATGAAGTGATGGTAACCATCATGCGTGCGCCAAAAACATTTACCAGAGAAGATGTCGTTGAAATCAACTGTCACGGCGGGATATTAGCTGTCAATCAAGTATTGCAAACGGTATTGCATAATGGCGCTCGTTTAGCTGAACCTGGTGAATTTACGAAACGTGCTTTCTTGAATGGTCGAATCGATCTATCTCAAGCAGAAGCTGTGATGGACTTGATACGTGCTAAAACAGATAAAGCAATGAATGTAGCTTTGCAACAATTGGACGGAAACTTGTCTAATTTAATTCGCAATTTACGTTCAGAAATATTGGATACTTTGGCCCAAGTAGAAGTGAATATTGATTACCCTGAATATGATGATGTAGAAGAAATGACTTCTATCTTGCTGATCGAAAAAGCGAAGCAAGTCAAAGCACATATCCAGCAATTATTGGAAACAGCTAGTCAAGGGAAAATTTTAAGAGAGGGATTAGCTACAGCAATCATTGGTCGTCCAAATGTAGGGAAATCCAGCCTGTTGAACCATTTGCTGCGTGAAGAAAAAGCAATTGTAACCGAAATAGCGGGGACGACACGGGATGTTATTGAAGAGTACGTGAGTGTTAAAGGCGTTCCGTTACGATTGATCGATACGGCGGGAATCCGGGAAACAGAAGATATCATTGAACGAATCGGTGTTGAACGGAGTCGTAAAGCGTTAGTAGACGCAGATTTGATTTTATTGGTGTTCAACCAAAATGAACCGTTGACCGATGAAGACAAAGCGTTGATCGAAGTGACAAACCACAACAACCGAATTGTTATCTTAAACAAAATGGACTTGCCCAACAAATTAGATTTAGAACAATTAGAGTTCCTAGTAGGAGAAGACACAATCGTTAAAACGTCTGTCTTGACTCAAGTAGGAGTAGATGTACTGGAACAAAAAATAGCGGATCTGTTTTTCTCAGGAAACACGGGAGAAAAAGATGCGACTTACGTATCGAACGTACGCCACATTGCTTTATTGAATGAAGCGGAAGAAGCATTAGACAGCGTGATTGAAGGAGTAGAGGACGGCATGCCTGTCGACCTTGTCCAAATCGATATGACACGCTGTTGGGACTTATTAGGCGAAATTACCGGAGACAGTGTTCAAGACGAACTGTTAACTCAATTGTTCTCCCAATTCTGTTTAGGAAAATAAAAATGCTGTGGATGAAAAAGAGAGGATGTTTAGATGAACCAATACGAAGCAGGATATTATGATGTTATTGTTGTTGGAGCAGGTCATGCAGGATCAGAAGCTGCCTTAGCTGCAGCACGCATGGGCTCAAAAACGTTGTTGATTACTATCAATTTGGATATGGTTGCTTTTATGCCATGTAATCCTTCTATTGGAGGACCGGCTAAAGGTGTAGTTGTACGTGAAATTGATGCTTTAGGCGGAGAAATGGGACGCAACATCGATAAAACGTATATTCAAATGCGGATGTTGAACACATCAAAAGGACCTGCTGTTAGAGCATTGCGTGCGCAAGCAGACAAGTTTATGTATGCCAATGAAATGAAAAAAACGATTGAACAAGAAGAAAACTTGGATTTAAAACAAGGGATAGCTGAAGAATTAGTCATTGAAGATCGCGTCGTAAAAGGAATTATCACCAATACTGGTGCTGTTTATCGAGCTGGAGCAGTTATCTTAACTGCTGGGACATCTTCACGCGGAGAAATTATTATTGGAGAACTGAAATATTCTTCAGGTCCCAACAATTCTCAACCTTCGATCAAATTATCTGAAAGTTTATTGGAGCACGGCTTTGAATTGAACCGATTCAAAACAGGAACGCCACCGCGTGTAAATGCTTCAACAATCGATTACAGTGTCACAACTGAACAACCGGGTGATGAAGAAGCCAATCATTTTAGTTATGAAACGCCAAACAGTGCGTATTTGAAAGATCAGTTGTCTTGTTTCTTAACGTATACGAATGAAAGAACGCATGAGATTATTCAGAATAATTTGCACCGTGCACCGATGTTCACAGGAATCGTTGAAGGTGTAGGCGCACGTTACTGTCCATCGATCGAGGATAAAATCGTACGTTTCAGCGATAAACCACGTCATCAATTGTTCTTAGAACCAGAAGGCCGGAACACAGAGGAAGTTTATGTTCAAGGCTTATCTACGTCACTCCCTGAAGATGTTCAAGAAGAGATTTTACATTCCATTGCCGGTTTGGAAAATGCTCGTATGATGCGTACAGGATATGCGATTGAGTATGATGTAATCACTCCATACCAATTACGTCCATCTTTAGAAACGAAGAAAATTGAAAACTTATTTACAGCTGGTCAAATGAACGGAACATCTGGTTATGAAGAAGCAGCTGGACAAGGGATTATTGCTGGTATTAATGCGGCGTTGAAGGTTCAAGGAAAAGAACCGGTAATATTGAAACGCAGTGAAGGGTACATTGGCGTGATGATTGATGACTTGGTGACAAAAGGAACGAATGAGCCGTATCGTTTGTTAACGTCTCGCGCTGAATACCGTTTATTATTGCGTCATGACAATGCTGATTTACGTCTGACTCAATTAGGTTACGATATTGGTTTAGTCACACAAGAACGTTACGATACATTTTTAGTGAAAAAGGCTCAAATCGAAGGCGAAGTAGAACGATTAAGCAACATTCGGTTAAAACCTACAGCTGAGATCCAAGCTTTCTTAGCAGAAAAAGGAAAAGCACCGTTGAAAGATGGTATTTTAGCGATCGATTTCTTGCGTCGTCCAGAGATCAGCTTCCAAGATTTGATGTACTTTGCTGGAGATGATATTGAATTGCCTGAAGATGTGCAAGAACAAGTCTCTATTCAAGTGAAATATGAAGGTTACATTGCAAAAGCAGTTAATAAAGTGGATAAACTGAAACGCATGGAAAACAAACGTATTCCTGAAAATATTGATTACCGTGCCATCAATGGTTTAGCTACAGAAGCGAAAGAAAAATTGATTAAGATTCAACCTGAAACGATTGCTCAAGCAAGCCGGATCAGTGGTGTAAATCCTTCTGATATTTCGATATTGATGGTTTATGTAGAACAAGGAAAAATCGCAAAAGTGTAAGAAAATTTAGTCTCTTCATCTTCTAACGTTGGTAAAGAAATTTCCTCCGGCCTATGGGGTCGCTTATAGAACGCCATGGGAATGCCTTGAGCCGAAAACCGCGTCTCAAGACTTGCAAGCTTTGCCGAAGCCGTTGGAGCGCTAGCAACGTACGGATATGGTATGCGCAGCGCAGCGGAGAACAAACCCCGAGTAAAAGCTGAAGCTTAACTCGGGGTAATTCTCATTGCATCCTTTTCATGGCTATAAGCAACCCCATATTCCTCCAGAAATTTCTAGAACTGAGTTTCTAATAGATTTAGAGTTAGAAAGAAGTGTATTTTCTACTTACCAACGTCAAATGTTGTAGAATCAAAATTCAACCGTGAGTTATGGCGAAAATCAAACAGGTGCCACTAAGAAAACAATTTTTCTTAGTGGGGCCTGTTTTTTCGCTCTAAATAAGAAGGCTGACGCAGCTAAAAGGTAACTTTCAGGAATGAGGGCAAAATAATGGTCGAATATGATATAATGTAGGTTAAGTTAGCGTTCTCAAAGAAAGGAAGAGAAAGAAGAATGAAAATCGATGTTATGAAAGTGAAAGCACCTATTTTGGATCATTCAGGTATTCCTGTTATGTTGACGGATGAAACGATTGAAGAGCGGAAGCAAAAAGTGAGACAATTGATGAAAGATTTTGGCTATAGTTCTTTGATTATTTATGCAGATAAAGAACATGGGAGCAACTTTGAGTATTTAGTTGGTTTTATTCCTCGCTTTGAAGAAGCTTTATTGGTTTTTAATGCAGACGGGAGCGCTCATTTGATTTTAGGAAATGAGAACTCTAATAAAGTTTCCTATTCGCGTATTAAAGCAGAAGGGCAGAAATGCTCATTATTTTCTCTGCCTAATCAGCCAATGGGAGACAGTAGTGAATTAACAGAATGTTTAAAAAAGGTTTCGTTAGATAAAAGCGAAAAAGTAGGACTGGTAGGCTGGAAACTGATGCCGGACACTTTAGGCAAGTCATTTGATCTACCGTATTTTGTTCTTGAAGCTGTTCGATCGATTGTAACAGATGATAAGTTACACAACGCTACCGGCTTATTTATCGGTCCTGTAGATGGAGCACGTACCACAAACAATGCAAATGAGATAGCTCATTATGAATTTGGAGCTTCCTTAGCTTCAGACGGTGTACTAGAAAGTATGAACAAGCTGCAAGTTGGAGTCGTGGAAACAGAAATAGGGAACTATTTGAATCGCGCTGGGCAATACAATAACGTTGTCACCATTTCAGCATTTGGTCCTCGTTTTGTGAAGGGGAATTTATACCCTACCGATAATAAACTAGAAAAAGGCGAAAAAGTTGCCTTAACAGTAGGATATAGAGGTGGTTTGTCTAGCCGATCAGGTTACGCTGTATCCAATAAAGATGAATTGGAAGCTGTAGACAAAAATTATTTTGATGAAGTAGTAAAACCTTATTTTTCGGCCTATCACTTCTGGCTTCAAAATATTGAGATCGGAAAAAATGGTGGGGATTTTTACCAAGAATTTGAAAAGTTTTATCCTCAAGCAACATACGGTTGGGAATTGTGTCCAGGACATCTAACAGCTGATGAAGAATGGTTGTCCTCGCCCTTTTATGCTGGTTCAAAAGCAACTATTCAAAGCGGAATGATATTTCAAGTTGATTTTATCCCTTCACAAGAAGGACACAATGGCATTTCAGCAGAAAGCACCGTTGCTTTAGCGGATGAGCAATTAAGAAAAGAGATTGCATCTAATTATCCGAAATTGTGGAAGCGTATTGAGGCAAGAAGGAACTATTTAGCCGAAGAGTTGAATATTCAATTAGACGCATCAGTTCTTCCTCTAGCGAGTACATTAGGGTACTATCGTCCGTTCTTACTCAATAAGGATTTCGCGTTAGGGATAAAAGAAAACTAAATGGACTATTACTAAAAAATACTGAACTTGTTTCAACCAAAAACCTTTTATCTAAAGAAACGCACAAACTGCCCCCTATAAGAAACAGCTTGTTAAAAGCTTGTTCATTATAGGGAGCAGTTTTTTTTAACCTAAAGCAACGTCTAGAACCATCATCACAGCAAATCCAATCATTAAGGACAGGGTAGCAATATCATTGTTCCCATTTGTTTGAGATTCAGGAATCAATTGTTCTACTACTACGAAGATCATAGCTCCTGCAGCAAATGCTAAGGCATAAGGTAAGATAGCTGCCATGGAGATAACTGCTATAGCACCAATAACAGCAGCAATCGGTTCTACGATAGCGGATAATTGACCCAGATTAAAGGCTTTCCAACGGCTGTTTCCAGCAGCACGAATCGGCATGGACAAAGCGGAGCCTTCTGGTATATTTTGAATCCCGATTCCTAAAGCAAGTCCAATCGCGCTTAAGAAAGCATCTCCATTAGCTGCTCCTGCAACAGTTGCTCCAAAAGCAACCCCTACAGACAACCCTTCAGGAATGTTGTGAATCGTAACGGCTAAAAAGAGCAATAAATTTTTGGAAGCTTTTGTTTTTGGACCTTCACTATGTTCGATAGGTTCTTCCAAATGCAGATGGGGAATGACCACATCGATCAATCTTAAAAAGAATCCTCCCACTAAAAACCCAACTGCTGCTGGAACCCAAGACCAAGTGCCGTAACCATTTTGTTCTGCATAAGAAATAGAGGGGGCTAGTAATGACCAAAATGATGCAGCAATCATGACACCAGCTGCAAAACCATTCATAGAATCAAGAAATTTGCGATTGATATCCTTAAATAAAAAGACAAAAGCTGAACCAAATATTGTACAACCCCATGTAAATAATCCTGCTATAAGTGCTTGTAGTACAGGGTGAAACGATGAAAATGTTTCAAGCATATTCTTTCCTCCTTGATAAACACCATTTTTATTAGATTAAAGATAAAGCGTGCCTAAAAATTTAAATGGAATCCATATAATGGATTCGATTTAAGAAATTAAATTCAGAATAATTTCATTTTATTATTAGTTTAGGCTTGCCTAAAATTTATATTAAACGTACTTGTCGGATTTTGCAAGAAATATATTAAAGATGCTTTACTTCCAATTGACTCAATTTGAAGCGAAGCACCTTCAATTAGCTGATTAAGCAACGATATTCTGGAATTTTGAAGCGCCCTGAAAACGATAAACAATTACTTGAAATGTATGTTGGAGAGAATAATTTTACTATTTGGGATAGTAGGAAATTCTGACAGATTAAAATTTAAGTCTTGTTCAGGAACAGAAAACTGCAGCTGATTGACCAAGTGGTCTAAAAATACATTCATCACTTTGATCGTGATCCATTCTCCGGCACACCGATGTCCGCCTAAGTGGTCTCCACCGCCTTGAGGAATAAAAGAGAAGGGACTTTCTTTCCAATCTTTAAATCGTTCAGGTAGAAATTCGTGAGCTTCTTTCCAAATTTTTGGATCGTGATTGGTTCCATAAATATCCAGAATGGTTAAGGTGTCTTTTTTAAATTCGTATCCATTCCAAGAGAAATCTTTTTTGGTTAAAGCACCTTGAAAAGGGAAGAAGGGATAAAAACGGCGCACCTCTTGGACAAAGTGCTGGTAGTCTGCAGGATTTTGTGAGTTCAATGTTTCTGCTGCAGTGGGAAACTGAATCAAGGCCAAAGCTGTAAAAGCTGCATAGATCGAAATAGCAACGATTGGACGAATAATATTTAATATTTCGACTGCTGCAACATCTTCATCTAGTAACTTTCCAGTAGTGTCTCTATGCCAAGCAAAGACATAAAGAGCAGTATTCTCTTCAACGGATAAGTTTTGATGACGAACTTGTTGGACAAGGTCTTTAATCCACTTTTCAGATTTTGTCCTAGAATGTCTGCCTTTTAAATAAGCAGGACTGACAGAAGCGGTCGTTTCAAATAAATTCGCGACGTCTTTTGTACGACCGGCCACCTCTTCTTCAGATAATGGCACACCAGCCCATTCACATGCTGTGTGGAAAAGAATCTCTTTGACTTCTTCATAAAAGACTACTTGATCCATTGATTTCCATTTAGAGGCATACTGATTCCAGTAGCTGTTTAAAATAGCAGTTAATCGGTCCAATTCTTTAGGCGACATCAAGGACATAAACATTTTTTTACGATTCTCGTGTTCTTCTCCATCCAGTGACTGCACTCCATGTTCGCCAGTAAGTACTTTTTGGATAGGTTTCGGCATGGCATTTTCTCTTTTAAATTTAGAAGTATCATAAAACAGTTCAGCACCTGCTTCTCCACCTAGACAATACGTTTTTTGTCCCAATACAGTCGTTTCAAATACATCCGTATCAAGTTTTTTACGTCTTTCCAGAAAATAAGCATAACCTTCTTTCAATACATCCAATGAATGATCCAATCCTTCTTCTTTAGGTATCTCTTGAGTATGAGTCATATTAAATTCCTCCCTTAATTCAAAGCATATTTTTTTCTAGGAATGGAGTCAACTAAAGAGCTTGAAAAAGAGAGATACAGTTGGAGAACTGTATCTCTCATGTGAAAATTAGAGCTAGTATTCGTTTAATGTTTGTTGGACCATACCTGCTAACTTCAAATCGCAAGCAATGACCAAGTGATCTCCAACATGAATCAAAGTTTCTCCATGAGGAACATGGTATTCGCTCCCTCTACGCAAGGATGTGATTACCATTTCTTTAGGCCAAGCGACTTCTTTGATCGATTTGCCAGCTAAAGAACTATCAGGCTCAACAGAATGAACAAAAGAGTAGGGTTTATGGAGAGTGACATTCGTGCTGGAAGGAATCAATTTTTCCAATAAACTTTCATAAATGGGTTTAGACCCTAAAAAGTCAGCTGTTACATAAGCGATTAAGGCAACGACCGCTAATGGCATCAATTGATTCAATCCACCTACCATCTCTGTTACCAATAAAATAGCTGTTAATGGAGCTTTACCAATAGCGGTAAAGTAACCTGCCATAGCAAATAAAATAAAATGCGTCACAAACAGAGGTTCCATTTGAAAATAAAGGACCAATAGTTGGGCGAACAACGCTCCAATAATGGCACCTAAAGATAAAATAGGCAAGAAAATACCACCTGGAACATGAGCACCATAAGAGGCCATTGAAAAAATAAATCTAAAAATAAATAAGCCAAATAAGATGGCTAATGATAGATTCCATTCAGGTAGGTTCACAACGATCCCGCTTCCTCCGCCAACCAGTTCAGGCAAATAAAAGGTGATCGGAATCAAGAATAAAAGAGGAATCACTGAATTAAAATAGACAGGTATAAATGAAAAAAGCTGATAAAATTTAGGCAGTACATCTAATAAGACTTTGTTGTAAAACCAACCACAAAAGCCTAACACGATTCCTAATATCGGCAAATAGATGTAGTATTCTAACGGCAGCGAAAGTACAGGACCAATGTCCAACACCGGGGTTAAACCAAAAATAGTTAAAGATACAAAATTAGCGACTATAGCTGAAGTAAAGGTGGTGATTGCGACTACAGGGGAGAAATTGTGATGTACTTCTTCCAATACAAACATCAATCCTGCGATGGGAGCGTTGAATGCGGCCGCTAAACCCGCTCCAGCGCCACTAGATAAGAGGACATTTTCCTCCGTCTCATCCCCATGAGTCAACTGGCTAACTCCTAAGCCCACAGATGCTCCCAATTGGATTGAAGGACCTTCTCTTCCAAGAAACAGACCTGATCCAATCGCTAGTAGTCCGCTGATAAATTTTTTCCACAAAATAGGCCACCACTTGACCTGGATCACACCTTGGACTTGGCCTTCTACTTGCGGAATACCACTCCCTTTGATATGAGGTTCGCTTTTGACAAATAAACCAATAATGATTGCTGTAACGATTGAAACCAGCACCCAAGGAATCAACCATAATGGTTGTTCATGGAAAAATGAATACAAATTAAGCATATGTTCAAGAATAAGTTCTACTCCTAAACGGAATAAACTGACAACTAAACCTGCAAAAATACCTACCACAATCCCTTTAGTGATGTATCGGATACGGCGGTCAGCAAGTACAGAAAATAATTTTTTCACGATAACGAGGTCCTTTCTCTATAAAATTGACTTTTAGACTCTACTTTCTATACTACTACTTTTCATTTAGCTAAAACAGGGCGTTTTTTTGAACAGTTAATAAAAAAAAGGGCTCAACACTGGATATTCCTCCAGTGTTGAGCCCTTTTTGTCGGCTGCCGCTTGTGTACAACTAATTATTTGTAATCTGATTCTTCTATCACCTGATGCATATCGCGGACGCTAAAGATCGCTTTGATGATAATCGCTACAACTGCACCCAAAAGAGCTCCAATCGGTCCAAATATCAACACACAGACAATAGTAGACAGGAATGTGTACAGTGGACGAACTCCAATTTGTTTCCCAGTCAGATAAGGTTCTGCGAATTGGCGTACCAGCAAGATGACAACGTAAAGCACTGCGATTTTCCAAGCGACATCACCATCGCCCATTAATGCACGAATGATGGCCCAAGGAAGCATGATGATTCCACTGCCTAAAATTGGAATCATATCTACAATAGCGATACCTAGAGCTTTTAATCCCCACCAGTCGATTCCGATCACTACAAATCCAATACACAGCAAAACAAATGTTAAGACAGAAAGTTTTAGTTGAGCAATCAGGAAACCTTTGATTCCTTTACCGGTCGCATACAAAATTTCTCTTAAATAATAAGCCCATTTATCCATTTTCAAATCCCTCTCTTGATGAATTAGTAGGTGTAGTATAACACGAAGCTTTCCTATTTTACTCAGTCTAAGGTTTGAGCAATGGATTTTGGAGGATTATTTCCTGGGAAATAAAAAATGAATACTTATTTTGCATTAAGCAGATAGAAAAAATCATAACAATCTTGACCAGACAAAACTCGCTGCATTATGGATAGTAAAACTATCTTCAGGAATAGAAAGTTCTTGTGCTATCAGTTCTCTAAAATTTTCTTCAGAGAGAGTAGTTGATATTCTATAACTACTTTTCCCGTAATTCTCCCAAATGCCCAGTATTTCTAAAATAGGCTGGTTCTCTATTAAAGGTCTGGGAATAGTGGTAAATGTTACAATGTAATCAAATTTAGTCGTATTGCTTTTGAAAAAGTCACTTTAAATTGGTCTGTAGGAATATCTAATTCTGTATGAATCAATTGGATAAGCTCTGCTTTGAGAATGGTGATATTTCCTTTAAATGATAACTGACCGCTTTTTTCCCACTTAGCAACTTTTCTAAATAATTCATAACTTCTAATATCTGCGTAAGATTCATCTTGAAAAGTAACTACTGTATTAAACTGAGTTCCTAACAGTGAGGACTCATCACCTTGTTTAGCAGAATAAACAAATATTCCAATGACGACAAGTAGTATCAAAAGACCAAACATATCTTATCCCTCCATTACAGAATCCGCTTTCTTTTGGTTTATTATAACACATGTAGACACTAAAAATTTAAACAATGATTGGTTTTATAGGAGTTAATTCTTTTTATCGATATATTGGCAAGCTAGTTGAAAGATAACCAATATTAAAATGATCGAAATAAGGAAGGTTACTAAATTACTTCCAATACATACTTCAAAAAGAATATAAGATCCTCCTAAAATGATCGAAACACACGTAAGAAAAATGACTTCTTTCATAATTTATTTCTCCTCTTTCGCTCTTTTAACTATCATACTGAAAGTAATCAGCAATGACTATAAGCCATCAGTTGCTTTTTAGCACTCAATGGTTGCTGAAGTGTCAAAAGAAAAGAAATTTAATTTTAAGAGGGATTTTTTTACTTATTGTAAGTTTTATTCGAAGTGGGAAGTTAATAATTGTTCACTTAAATTAAAATAAGTAGTTATTAATGCGAACTTATCTGTTATATTTTATATGTTATTATAAAATATATTTGGAGGGATTTAGTTGAAAAAAATAGTTTTTCTTTTAAATTGTGTTACTTTTTTTAGTTTGGTCACTACAACGAAGGTGCACGCTGAAGAGACTTTTCCATCACCCTATAACAGTGTTTTTTATGATATAAACCAAGGCGGGATGCAACAATTTGAAGTTGAAGGCGATCTAGGGGAGACGTATATCATTAGTGTTGAAGAAGAGCCGCAATTTTTTATGAGGGCAAGCAACGTCAAGAATGGTACCTATAAAATTACTAAAGAAAGACCCTTACAGTGGAAGGCAAGCTATAAAATTGACATAAGCAATCAGAAAATTACAAGAGCACATTCTGCTTCGGCAACAGCTTTAATTGGAAGTTTTAAAAGCTTGCAACTAAAAGTAGATAGTCCTACATAAGCCACTTATTATTTAAAGAGAACGGTGCTGCTTGTAGAATCTTCTATAAATTTGAGAGCTAAATTATCTGGCAGTAATATTGTCATCACGTACTAGTTATTAATCGCCAAGATATTCAACAGTTGTTGTGCCCCAGCCCATATAGTCGCCGACAGCACTATACACAACAAATACATTAACGAATAAACAACAAGCACATGCTAAGTACACCAACTTATAGAGTGTGTTTGTTTTTTTGTTGCGCTTGATGAGGAATGGAGCCACAATAAACCCTAAAGGTGCAATTAAACAACCAATAAAAGCAAGAATCAATAGTATAAGCCCTTCGTCTTTTACAGAATTTCCACGAATGAAATCCAATTTTTGATAATTTTCCTCAATTTTAACTTCATTTTCTGCTATTTTCTTTTTAAATTCCTGATTCTCTTTCAGTAATTCATCAATGGAAACTTCGTAGTAGTTGCTTAACTTTACTAAATTATCTAAATCAGGGTAACTATTGCCATTTTCCCATTTTGAGATGGATTGTCTTGAAATATGCAACAGTTCTGCTACATCACCCTGCGAGTATCCTTTTTTGATTCTACTTTCTTTTAATTTTTCTCCTAAGGCCATTTGTTTTCCTCCTTATGTCTTACTCATGCTTATCATACCGAAACTAAAGGTTATTGACTATCATTTATTAGTTGTATTTTAGCACCTGCTAGTTGCTGCAATAGAGGAACATGCAGCACCATACAATTATTTTTATATTGTAGTATTTACGAACCGTTATTTTTAAGGTATACTAATTAAGGATTGTGTAACAATGAACAAAAAAAGGTTCCTTAGCTCAGTTGGGAGAGCATCACCTCGACAAGGTGGGGGTCGCTGGTTCGAGCCCAGTAGGGACCATCAATTATAAAACGGCAGCGGATTTTTTCTTAAAGGTCCTTGCCGTTTTTTCTTACCTATTTTTTAAGTATTAGAGAAAATAAATTAAGAAACAAGCTTGTAACTTAGTCAAAGCTTTGAAAGTAAAGCCCTCAATAATTCTTTCAGGAATAGTCACAGAATCGAGACAGCAGTCTTTATTCTAGGGCTATTTTTTAGATGCAATATAGCTAAGAGATATTCAGCATATACGTAAAAAAGGTGTCAGCGTAAAATCACGCCGACACCTTATATAGAGATGATTTTATTTAACTACTAAAGCCATATCCCCTTTACGCACATACTCAAATTTATTCATGGCAAATGAGATAAAGAAAGTAACTGCAAATGGAACGACCACACCAGCAATCATATAATTAAGGAAGCTGCTTAAACCTTGAGTCCCAAGAATAGTGATGGGAGCGATGAAAGAACAGAATCCCAGACCGCCTAATGCGCTAGCAGTAGTCAAACCAAGTACTGACGTTGCGATGGGTGCAGCGATTGCACATGCAATAGTCGGTGCTACAAGAATCATTGGATTTTTAATGATGTTTGGCAGCTGTACTTTTGGTGTACAAATAAATTGAGCCAAAAATCCGCCTAAGTCATTTTCACGTAACGATACAAATGAGAAGGCTACATACATACTAGTTGTGCCGATTAACATAGCAGCACTGGATACAGGATCTAAGTTTAAGGCGATAGCTATTGCAGCGGAAGAAGCAGGAGACATCAGTACAAGACCTCCGACCATAGCAATAACAGCAGAACCGATAACAGGGTAACCAGCAACAGAAGCCGAAATAAATGCACTAATCGTATTCAATAAAGGCGAGATCACAAAGTTCAAATAATACCCGCTGATACCACCAACCAAAACAGCTGATAAAGGAATAGCCATCATATCTAAAGGCGTTTTTCCGGAAGTTCGTTTTCCGATAAATGTAGCAATAGTAGCTGCGATCAAACAACCAATTGGTTCACCTGAAGCAATGGTGATCAACCCATCGGCAGTTGTTTGAACAGCACCTGCACCTACCGTCCCAGCGGCCATAGCACTAAAGATGGTCAAGGTGTTCCCACCTAGCATAATAGCGATTCCTGCACCAATTGCTGGTGCCATCAGCATTTTCGTTGCTACGCCAATAGTCACTAAAACAGAGAGACCAGTCATGTTGCCAATAGTTTCTAACAATAAGCCGATACCGATGGTGACGAAAATAGCATTGGCTATTCCTGATGATGCCTTGTACATGCGATCTACTAAATATTTTTTCATACTTGTTGCCCTCCATTTTTAGTGATAGTTTTGGTCTTTTATGTCATCTAGGTAAAAAACGAAATAAAAAAAGAAGCAAGCCCCAAATCGTTCAGGCTTGCTTCATTACTAAAGCTAAGCCCGTGTACGCGAACAAGGACTCAACTAAATGAATAGTTCGAATCCTAGCTAAAGTAATAAAATGACAATGACGACAAAAGAGGTGCTGAAAATACGAGAAACAGGTCTCGCTAGATGTGTTTTTAGATTCATCATTTTTCAACAACTCCTTTGTCTGCACTGTATTTTTTGACCATTGAAGATAGTTTAACGACCTTCCATGAGAATGTCAATAAATAAAATCATTTGATTTTAATCTTTCTAATCTAATTGTTATCAAACGAGGGAATAGACAGAAATTTTTCGTAAAAATTCTTCTAAAAGCATTGAAGTTCAAAGGGATTTGTTATACAGTTAAACAAGTAATCCGTGAAACAAATTGTGTTTCACATTTGGAAAACAAGGAGTTGGAATGATGAACCCAGAAGAGTTTAAAAAAGCCCTTCAAGAGAAAGGGATTCCGCTTACAGAGAAGAAAATGGAACAGTTTGAGCAATATTTAAAACTGTTGCAAGAGTGGAACGAAAAAATCAACTTAACCGCAATTACTCAACGTGAAGAAGTTTATCTGAAACATTTTTATGATTCGATTACAGCTGGATTGTATGTGGATTTTACTAAAGGGGTCCAAAGCCTGTGTGATGTAGGTGCTGGTGCAGGATTTCCAAGCATCCCCCTAAAAATCGTTTTTCCAGAGTTGGAAGTAACGATTGTTGATTCATTAAATAAGCGAATTCAATTTTTGAATTTACTAGTTGAAACACTAGGATTAGAAAATGTTCATTTGTACCATGATCGAGCAGAAACATTTGGTCAGAATAAGCAATTCAGAGAAACTTTTGACTATGTTACAGCCAGAGCTGTAGCCAGAATGAGTGTATTGTCGGAATTGTGTTTGCCTTTGGTTAAAAAGGGTGGAGCATTTATAGCTATGAAAGCAGCCAGCAGCGAAACAGAAATGCAAGACAGTAAAAAAGCCATCGCTACTTTAGGCGGTAAGTTTCGCGAGGAATTTTCTTTTGAGTTGCCGAATGAAGCTGGTGAACGTCATATCTTAGTGATCGATAAGAAAAAAGAAACCCCAAATAAATACCCTAGAAAACCAGGTACCCCAAATAAAAATCCTTTGTAACGAACCAATTGCATCAGCATTTGAACAAGGATTGTCTTTTTGTGGCAGTACCTATGTTTTAAGAATGGCATTTGTTATAATAGAGGAGTATTTGGAGTTGTACAGAGTAGAAATTAAGGGGAGTTTAGCGAATTATGGCTTTGTCTGATTTGTTTGGTTCAGGAAAATCCAAGAAAAAAACAGAGAAAATGGAAGAAATATTTGCGGAGGAACTCAGTGATTCATCAAAAGTGCAACAGATTCCGATAGAAAATATTCGTCCCAACCAGTTCCAGCCTAGAAAAATCTTTAATGACGAAAAGCTGCAGGAACTTTCGCGTACTATAGAAGAGCATGGTTTGATCCAACCGATCATTTTGCGTAAAACAGAAGAAGATCATTATGAGATTATTGCTGGGGAGCGTCGCTTTCGAGCTGTTCAACTATTAGAATGGAAAGAAGTTACAGCGATCGTTACGGAAATGACGGATAAAGAAACCGCATCGGTAGCGTTGATCGAGAATTTGCAGCGCGAAGAGTTGACTTCTATTGAAGAAGCACAAGCATATCGAGACTTGATGCACATGAATAAGATTACTCAAGAAACATTAGCTGGACGTATTGGGAAAAGCCAATCTTTTGTAGCCAATAAATTGAGGTTGCTGAAGTTGTCTGAACCGGTCAGAAAGGCTTTATTGCAAAATGAGATCACTGAACGACATGGACGTAGTTTGTTGGCAGTGGACGCAGAAAAACAACAAGAATACCTCGACCGGATCAAAGCAGAAAAATTAACGGTCAAAGAAGTAGAACAACTCATTAAAAATGAAACTGTAGAGTTGTCAAAAGAAGTTCCGAAAAAAGCTAGACGAAAAAGCGTCTCTAAAGATGTTCGTTTGGCGATGAATACGATCAAAAAAACAGTCTCTATGGTAAAAGAGACCGGTATGAAGATCAAAGCAACCGAAGAAAACTTAGAGGATGTTTATCGGATCACGATTGAGATCCCTAAAGACAAAAAAGAATAAAGAGCGGCAAATGAAAAATCATTTGGAAAAGATGCGTATAAGGAGAGATGCGTGTCGTGTCTCTTTTTTGGCGTTGGAAAAGAAGAATTGTTCAGCTTTAGCAAGTTTATAATATGGAGGAAATGAAATGGCCCGAGTGATATCAGTAGCAAATCAAAAAGGCGGCGTTGGAAAAACAACCACAACGGTAAATCTAGGCGCTGCATTAGCGCATCAAGGAAAGAAAATTTTATTGATTGATATTGATGCACAAGGAAATGCGACAAGTGGTTTAGGAGTACGTAAGGTAGATGTTGAAAAAGACATTTATGATGTGTTGGTAAATGAAACCCCGATAGCAGAAGTTGTCATGCCATCCTCTAGAGAAAATCTATGGGTAGTGCCGGCAACTATTCAATTGGCTGGGGCAGAAATTGAATTAACGACGCAAATGGCTCGAGAATCTCGTCTAAAAAGTGCTTTGCGTGACTTGCAGGATGAGTACGATTATATTTTGATTGATTGTCCGCCTTCACTAGGGCATTTAACCATCAATGCTTTTACAGCTAGTGATTCCATTCTTATCCCAGTACAATGTGAGTACTATGCTCTTGAAGGGTTAAGCCAACTGCTGAATACAGTCCGGCTGGTTCAAAAACACTTTAACCCTGATCTAAGAATCGAAGGGGTATTGCTGACGATGTTAGATGCACGAACAAATCTAGGCTATGAAGTAGTAGATGAAGTGAAAAAATATTTCCGTGAAAAAGTCTACAAAACGATCATTCCACGCAACATTCGTTTATCTGAAGCTCCAAGTCACGGGCTTTCTATTATTGATTACGATCCACGTTCCAGAGGTGCAGAAGTTTATGTTGAACTAGCAAAGGAAGTGTTAGCAGTTGGTTAATAAAAACAGTAAAGGTCTCGGTCGCGGAATCGATGCGTTGTTTACGGAATTTGCAGAATTTGATAAAGTGGACGCCAATGACGAACGAGTACAAGAGATTCAGCTGAGTGAGATTCGTCCGAATCCTTATCAACCGCGCCGTACTTTTGACGAAGAAGCGTTGAATGAGTTAGCGGCTTCGATCAAACAGTCCGGTGTGTTCCAGCCGATCATTTTACGTGAGTCTGCAGCAAAAGGGTTTGAAATCATTGCCGGAGAGCGTCGGTTTAGAGCTTCTAAACTAGCTGGTAAAGACACGATTCCGGCTATTGTCAGAGAGTTTGACGAAGAAACGATGATGCAAGTTGCCGTATTGGAAAACTTGCAACGGGAAGATTTATCCCCTCTTGAAGAAGCAGAAGCTTACAACATGTTAATGAAAAATTTGAAATTGACTCAAGAAGAAGTGGCTCAACGATTAGGAAAAAGTCGTCCGTACATCGCCAATTATTTAAGATTGTTGGGATTGCCAGAGGAAGTCAAAAAAATGTTGCAAACGAATACTATTTCAATGGGACAAGCCCGCACGCTATTGGGTTTAAAAGATAAAAAGCAAATCGTCCGAGTGGCCAAAAAAGTGATCAAAGATAATCTGACCGTTCGACAAATCGAGCAGTTGGTATCACAGATGAATGAAAGCAAACAAAAACCACAGTCTAAAGAACCTGTGAAAAAGCCTTATTATATTCGTGAAAGCGAAGAGCGTTTGATGGATAAATTTGGCACAAATGTCTCAATCAATGACAAGAAAAGCAAAGGAAAGATTGAAATTGAGTATCTTTCTACAGAGGATTTAACTCGGATCTTGGATATTCTTGAGATTCAATTTGATGAGGAATGAGTCCGGGCATAACTAAAGAATGGAAGTGGCTTTGATGTATGATTTAAACGATATTGTAGAAATGAAAAAACCGCATCCTTGTGGCGCAAATCGCTGGCAAATCATCCGTATGGGAATGGATATTCGCATCAAGTGCACAAAGTGCGGTCATATGGTCATGATGCCGAGAAGAGATTTTGAACGGAAAATGAAAAAAGTTCTTGAAACTGCAGAGAAGAAAAGTGAATCGAGCAGTAAATTTTAATCATAGAAAGTGAGCAGATAGTATGCCATTAACAGCAGGAATAGTAGGATTGCCGAATGTTGGAAAATCAACATTGTTTAACGCCATCACCAAAGCAGGAGCAGAAGCAGCAAATTACCCGTTTGCAACGATCGACCCTAACGTAGGAGTAGTAGAAGTACCGGATTACCGTTTGAATCGATTGACTGAACTAGTTGAACCGAAACGAACTGTTCCCACAACTTTTGAGTTTACAGATATTGCTGGAATCGTTAAAGGGGCTAGTAAAGGAGAAGGACTGGGAAATAAATTCTTGGCCAATATCCGTGAAGTAGATGCGATTTGTCAAGTCGTGCGTTGTTTTGATGATGACAATATCACGCATGTTAGCGGAAAAGTAGATCCGATCGATGATATCGAAACAATCAACTTAGAGTTGGTATTGGCGGATTTAGAGTCTGTTGATAAACGTCAAAAACGTGTAGCTAAAATGGCTAAAACTAAAGACAAGGAAGCTATGGCTGAATTAGCGGTTTTAAATAAAATCAAGCCGGCTTTAGAAGCTGGGCAACCCGCTCGTTCAGTAGACTTTACCGACGATGAAATGCCGACAGTAAAAAGCTTTTTCTTGTTAACAACAAAACCTGTTTTATATGTAGCTAACGTTGCAGAAGACGATATTACGAATGCTGATGAAAACGAATATGTAAAACAAGTGCGCGAGTATGCGGCTAAAGAAAATGCAGAAGTGATCGTGATTTGTGCACGTGCGGAAGAAGAAATTGCTGAACTGGATGATGATGAAAAAGCCATGTTCTTAGAAGACTTGGGAATTGAAGAAGCTGGTTTAGACAAATTGATTCGTTCTGCTTACAATCTACTAGGCTTGGGCACTTATTTCACAGCTGGTGTACAAGAAGTACGAGCTTGGACATTTAAAAAAGGCATGAAAGCTCCTCAAGCAGCCGGAGTAATCCATACAGATTTTGAACGAGGCTTTATTCGCGCTGAAACCATCGCTTATGAAGACTTTGATCAACTGGGCAGTGAAAAAGCAGCGAAAGAAGCAGGTAAAATGCGTTCAGAAGGTAAAGAGTATGTAGTTCAAGACGGCGACATTATGCTCTTTAGATTTAATGTATAGACTAAATAGGGGGCTTTAAATCGGTGAAGAAGAATGAAGAGAAAAAAGTAAACGCTGAACAAGCAGTAGATAATTTGGTAGCGTTGAAAGAAGAAAATACTACTTTATATGCACAATTGACTAACAAAAATGAAGATTACATGGCTAAACTGGACAAACGTTTGATAGAAGCTAATTACCCAGATGATGACAAAACAAGAGTGTTTAACGACATGTTAAAGAATATCATTTCTCAGCAAGCTTCTGGAATAACAGCCCGTAAATTATATGGTACGGTTACCGAGCGTTCTATTGAAATCGTTGAAGGTCCTCAACAAGCGGTTGACGGGAAAGCAGAACGTTCCGAAGATTGGAAGCTGTACGTAGATGGAGCACTGATGTTGGGTGGAATGTTTGCTTTGATTACAGGATTGTCCGCTTTGTTGGGAGATGGGGCTAATTCTACGGGTATGGGAATCATCACTCTTCTATTGAACTTCATAGTGGGGGGATTTGTTATTTTGGCGATCACTAAGAATGCACCTACACAAGGCGTCAAAGGAAGTTTATTGCGCTACATTTTAGTTTCCGTTGTAGCGATGTTTGCTTGGATTATCGTCATGACCGGATCAATGGCTCTTCTCCCAACTTCAATCAACGTCGTGTTGCCAGGCATCGTTAATCTGATTATCGGAGCACTTGCCTTTGCAGGGAAATGGTACTTCAAACGCAAATACCACGTAAAAGGGACCTTATTTTAAGAGCGTGGAGCAACCCATTTTGATTTCCAAAACACGTTATACTTACTGAACGACTTGCGACTGTGACAGTGGGAGGTTCTTTCCGAACAGTTGCGATTATGCAATGTTCATACAAAATAACTTAAGCTGCTGATTCCATTCGAGATTTATTTTCGAATCGAATCAGCAGTTTTTTATTTTGCTATTTGGAATGAGGAACAAATGAGAAAAGGAGGCAAATCTTGAAAGAAATGGGAAAACGGCTTGACGCAAGGGGGTTATTTTGATAGGTTAGATAGTAAAAAATCTGACAAAAGTTCAGTATATTTGAGAAGGAGTGCTTGATGGAAATGTCTAACTGGGAAACGAAATTTGCTAAAAAAGGGTTTACGTTTGATGATGTTTTATTAATGCCGGCGGAAAGCCATGTATTGCCGAATGATGTAGATTTGAGTGTTCAATTGACTAAAAAGATTAAATTGAATATTCCAATTATGAGTGCAAGTATGGATACTGTAACAGATGCAAATATGGCGATTGCTATGGCGCGTCAAGGCGGGTTAGGTGTTATTCATAAAAATATGAGTATTGAAGCGCAAGCTGATGAAGTACGTAAAGTAAAACGTTCAGAAAGCGGCGTTATTATTGATCCATTTTATTTGACTCCTGATCATCTTGTTTCAGATGCAGAAGCATTGATGTCCCGTTACCGTATCAGCGGTGTTCCAGTTGTCAACACAATGGAAGAACGCACATTAGTAGGAATTTTAACGAATCGTGATATGCGTTTCATCACAGATTACTCTCAAAAAATCAATGATGTCATGACGAAAGATAAACTTGTTACGGCTCCAGAAGGTACTTCTCTCAAAGAAGCAGAACAGTTATTGCATCAACACAAAATTGAAAAATTACCCTTAGTAGATAAAGAGGGTCGTTTGAGTGGGTTGATCACAATCAAAGATATTGAAAAGATCATCCAATTCCCTAATGGCGCTAAAGACAAACATGGTCGTTTATTAGTTGCTGCAGCAGTAGGAGTAACAAGTGATACGTTTGAACGTGCTCAAGCGTTAATTGACGCAGGTGTGGATGCTATTATTGTGGATACAGCCCATGGACATAGTGCCGGCGTTATCCGTAAAATCAAAGAAATTCGTGAAGAATTCCCAAATATTGATTTAATTGCTGGTAACGTGGCAACAGGCGCAGCAACTAGAGCGTTGTTCGATGTTGGAGTTGACGTTGTAAAAGTTGGTATTGGACCAGGTTCTATTTGTACGACACGTGTTGTTGCGGGTGTTGGTGTTCCTCAAATCACAGCGATTTACGATGCAGCTACAGCTGCTAAAGAGTATGGCAAATCTATTATTGCTGATGGCGGAATCAAGTATTCTGGAGACATTGTTAAAGCGATGGCTGCTGGAGGACACGCAGTAATGCTGGGCAGTATGTTAGCTGGTACAGATGAATCTCCAGGTGAATTCGAGATTTTCCAAGGACGCCGTTTCAAGACTTATCGTGGAATGGGCAGCTTAGGCGCAATGAAAGCTGGTTCCAGTGATCGTTACTTCCAAAAAGCAACCAATGAAGCGAATAAGCTAGTTCCTGAAGGTATCGAAGGACGTGTAGCTTATAAAGGAAGCGTCCAAGATATTATTTTCCAAATGCTTGGCGGAATCCGTTCAGGTATGGGATATGTTGGAGCAGGAAATTTAAAAGAGCTTCGTGAAGATGCTCAATTTGTTCAAATGAGTGGTGCAGGTTTACGCGAATCTCACCCACACGATGTACAAATTACAAAAGAATCACCAAACTACTCTATTCAGTAAGATAAGAGCGTGACGCAAGCCGTTTAGACTCTCGTAGAGTTCATCTCCTCCTTTTAATTGGGTGCTTTTCCCAAATAAAAGGAGGAGTGAAATCATAGAGAGTCTGGCTTGCATAACGCGTCTAGTAAGAGCGTGACGCAAGCCGTTTAGACTAAAAGATTGTCTCAGTTGAGGCAGTCTTTTTTTGTAAATTAAAATTTAGATATTTTAAGATTTCGTTTGGCTTGAAGAAAAGAGAAAAAATTCTTCCAAAATCGTGATTGCTGGGTGAAAGCCATGGGACCGCTTTGAGTCAAAAAGTGTCTCAAAGCTTTCAAACCTCAAAGTCCAAATAAATGCTGAAGCGTTAACTCGGACTAATTCGCATTTCATCTTGAACATAGCTACCAGCAATCACGATTTCTCCAGAATTTTTTTGTGTGTGAAAGTTAAGAGAGTTTATTTTTGAAACTATTTTTGCTTATTAAGAGAAATATATTGGAAGTAATAAAAGCTGTCTTAGAAGAACTTAAGTAGCGTAAATGACTAATCGTTGTACTATATTCTAAAAAAGCATAGGCGCTGGACTTCGCTACGCATACCGAATCCGTACTTCGCTAACGCTCCAACGGTTTCGGCAAAGCGTTCCTATGGATCTCACCAAGCACACTCGATTCTGGGGGAGATTTTACTAAGCAGCTGAATCATTTTCTGCGCATCTGTCTATTGAGATTTTCTTATAGCCAGTAGTCTAAACACTCTTCTCCACTCTCTTAAAACTTAATCATTATTTTACCTTTAGAGCGGCTATTTTTTGTTATGATGAAGGTGACTATATTCTAAGAAAAACGAGGGATTGTTATGAAAATATTGGTCGTTGATGATGATAAAGAAATTGTTGAATTATTAGGGATATATATTCAAAATGAGGGCTTCGATTTAGAGAAAGCCTATAATGGAAAAGATGCATTGAGCAAATTGAACACGCAAGAGATCGATTTAGTCGTTTTAGACGTCATGATGCCCGAAATGGACGGGTACGAGATCATTAAAGAAATTCGAAAAGACACGCAACTGCCTATTTTAATGTTGAGCGCTAAGACAACAGATGTGGATAAGATAAAAGGTTTAATGACGGGAGCCGATGATTATGTGGTCAAACCATTTAATCCGTTAGAAGTGATGGCCCGTATCAAATCATTGCTTCGCAGGAGTAAGTATATGGGAGTTCCTGAACAACCAGATAAATTGGAGATTGGGCCGCTGATTATTGAAAAAGAATCGCACGAAGTTTCAACAATTACTGGCACAAAAATTGTCCTTACGGTGTTGGAATTCGGTATTTTGTATTTATTGGCCAGTCATCCCAACCGTGTTTTCAGCGCAGAAGAAATTTTTGAACGTGTGTGGCAGCAAGAAAGTATTGTTTCTGCGAAAACCGTTATGGTTCACGTAAGTCATTTGCGCGATAAGATTGAAGAAGCTACTGGTGGAGAGAAAGTCATTCAAACAGTATGGGGAGTAGGGTATAAAATCGAAGATCGTTAAGGTGCGGTTTTATTTGCTGTCGCTAACAGTTCTTTCTACTATATATAAGGAGTTTTTTCCTCATGAAATTGTCCAGAAAAGAAAAAAGTAAAATGATTATAGAAGCTTTTATCACTGCAGGATTAATGTGCTTATCTTACTATGCTGTGCACATGATTTTTAGACGTGTAGTGCTGGCTTTTCCTGAATCATTCAAATCTATTTGGGTAATCGGTGACGTGATCATCAACCTTGAAGACGGCCAAGTGTTTACTTCTACACCACCATTTCTTATTTTATTACTGATATCCGTCGTAATAGTGACGTACTGGCGATTAAAAAGACGTTACCGTCAATACCAGCTGAACCACATTATCAGTGAACTGCATTACATTGCAGAAGGCCATTATGAACATCGAATTTCACATGATTACCGAGGAGATATGTCTGAAGTAGTGGATAGTATCCATGTGCTGGTAGACAGTACCGTGAGAGCCATGGAAGAGGAACGGATGATCGAACAATCAAAAGATGAGTTGATTACCAATGTCAGTCACGATATACGTACTCCTCTAACGTCCATTATCGGTTACTTAGGCTTGATTGAAGAAGGACGCTACCAAAGTAATGAAGAATTGTTGAAGTACACCAGAACTGCGTACACTAAAGCCAAGCAAATGAAAGTTCTGGTAGATGATCTGTTTGAATACACCAGAGTACGTCAAAAAACGACTCCTTTGACGCCGACTTCTTTTGATATGATCCAAATGCTGGAGCAAATTGCTGCTGATTTTGAGTTAGAAGCGAGCAAACGTGAAATGGAAATTGAAGTAGTGTCTCATTTAACTCATTTGCAGATGGAAGCGGACACTGAAAAGTTAGTGCGGGTATTCAATAATTTGTTATCAAATGCTTTGAAATACGGGAAAGACGGCAAACACATCTTAATTGAAGTGGAACAGGAAGCACAGGAAGCAGTGATCACCATCAAAAATGATGGGAAGAAAATTTCTTCCAAAGCTTTAGCGCATCTTTTTGATCGTTTTTACCGAGCGGATGAATCCCGTTCTCAAGAGACTGCTGGAACTGGTTTAGGTCTAGCGATTGCTCAAAGTATTGTAGAATTGCATCACGGGACGATCAGTGCAGTATCAGATAAAAACTGGACGCGTTTTATTATCCGACTTCCACTAAATTCTCTAGAGTGAAATGCTTGATTGTTTCACGTGAATCATTTTAAAAAAGTGTGAACACAAAACAGCCGTCATTCTTTCTTTAACGGGAAAGAGGGTTGTTTTTTTATACCTTCTTCGTTAATATAGAAAAAGCGAGAAAATTACTTATTTATCTCTATTCCTTAATGAATTTAAAAGAAAAACTAAAAAACAAATCATCATATGATTGAGGAGAACATAAAACCCATGAAAAAACTTAAAAAATTCGGAGCTATCCTTGCTACTACAATCTTAGTTGGGACAGCAGCGCCTACTTTTCAAATTGCTGGAACAGAATTTAACGTCACGACAGAAGCTGTAGCAGCTTCACAAGCACCTGAAATCAATGCAAATGCTGCCTTTGCTATAGAAGCAGGAACAGGAAAAGTGCTGTTGAACCAAAATGGAGACACTCCACTAGGAATTGCTTCGATGACGAAAATGATTGTAGAATATATTTTATTTGAAGCTATTGAGGCTGGCGAAGTGAGCTGGGATCAACAAGTTTCTATTAGTGATTATGCATTTAAGATCAGTCATGATACAAGACTGTCAAATGTTCATTTGCGTCAAGACGAAACTTATTCTATCGAAGAATTGTACCAGTCACTAGCAATCTATTCAGCAAATGGCTCAACGATCGCAATTGCTGAAGCTATTGCAGGATCAGAACCAGCTTTTGTTGACTTAATGAGAGAACAACTGGACGAGTGGGGTATCACAGAATACCAAATCTATAATGCTACAGGTTTAAATAATTCTGATTTACAAGGAAATGTTTATCCAGGTAGTTCAGAGACAGATGAAAACACTATGACTGCAAGAGGAATTGCTGAAGTAGCGATGCATTTGGTCAATGATTATCCAGAAGTATTGGAAACAACGAGTATTCCTAAAATGACTTTTAGAGAAGGAACTTCCGACGCTATTGATATGTCGAACTGGAACTGGATGCTGGAAGGTTTGTTATTTGAACGTGAAAACGTGGATGGTCTTAAAACAGGAACGACTGATTTTGCTGGAGCTTCAATAGCTGGTACGGCAAAAGAAGATGACATGCGTATTATCACTATCGTAATGAACGCAGAAAACGGTGAGACAGACAAAGGGGCTCGTTTCAAAGAAACCGATAAAATCATGGATTGGGTATTTGCCAACTGGGACTTCTTAGATGTTTATAAAGAAGGAGACGTTGTATCTGAAGCTGGAACGGTAGCTGTTGATAAAGGAAAAGCTGATTCTGCAGAGGTCTCAGCGGGTTCTGATGTAACGATTGTCGTCCCACAAGGAACAGACGCAGAATCTGTAACAGCTGACTTTGTTGCTGATCCAGAGTTGCTAAATGCGGAAGACCAAGTAACAGCTCCGCTTAAAAAAGGACAAGAGATGGGTAAAGTCCAAGTATCTGTTGAAGGTGAAGATCTAGGATACATTGATGGAAATGATGGGCAAGAAGTATCGGCTGTTGCAACAGAAGCCATTGAAAAAGCAAATGTATTTGTACTTTCAGGTCGTTGGGTTGGTAACTTCTTCTCAGATTTATTCGCTGATATCTTCAAGTAAGCCAAGTTTTAGTTTTTGTTGACTTATAAATAGCGATTCGATAAAATAAAAGCACATAAATTCAATAGACTGAACGTTAGTAATGTGAGCTAGTAAAGAAGAATTGATTTGCAGAGAGTCAGCGGGTGGTGCAAGCTGATAATTACTTTTCTTGAATCCATCACATGAAGTAAATAATGAACCTTAACGGCTTGTTGTTAAGTATTAAATTATTTCGGCTCCAGACCGTTATCTGAAGTAGAGAGTAGCTTTTTTATAAAGTTAAATCTGGGTGGTACCGCGAAATAGATAGTCCAATTCGTCCCTATATCATTAGGGACGAATTGGACTTTTTTTTGTACATACAATTTTAGGAGGGAAAACAATGTTAGACAACAAAGAGCTGAGAAACAATTTTGATGAAGTGGCTAAAAAATTAGCTGCTCGTGGAGTTAAGGAAGAAGAGTTGAATCGTTATCTCGAATTGGATGGTAAGAGACGTGATTTAATAGTCGAAACAGAAAAGTTAAAAAGCTACCGTAATGAAGTGTCCGATGCGATCGCTACATTAAAGCGCGCGAAAGAAAATGCAGAGAGTAAAATCGTTGAAATGCGTGAAGTAGGCGGAAAGATCAAACAGTTGGATCAAGAGTTGGCTACTATAGAAGAAAACCTGGAAAACATTGCCACTCGTTTACCTAATTTACCGCACGAATCAGTACCAGTTGGCGCTGATGAAGAAGAAAACGTAGAAATACGCAAATGGGGCGAAACTCCTAGTTATGACTTTGTACCTAAACCACACTGGGAAATAGGGGAAGAATTGGGAATTTTAGATTTCGAACGCGGCGCGAAAGTATCTGGCAGCCGTTTCCTTTACTATAAAGGACTTGGAGCCCGACTGGAACGAGCTGTTTACAATTTTATGTTAGACTTGCATATTTATGAACACAACTATACAGAAATGATGACACCTTACTTGGTAAACAGCAAAGCGATGTTTGGAACAGGACAATTCCCTAAATTTAAAGAAGATGTTTTCCAAATGCAAGACAGTGATCTGACCTTGATTCCAACCGCTGAAGTACCACTGACCAACTATTACCAAGATGAGATTATTGATGCAAAAGAATTGCCGATTTATTTCACAGCTTTAAGCCCTTCTTTTAGATCTGAAGCTGGAAGTGCTGGACGAGACACCAGAGGTTTGATTCGTTTGCACCAATTCAATAAAGTAGAAATGGTTAAATTTAGTAAACCTGAAGAATCATATGAAGAACTAGAAAAAATGACTGCTAATGCGGAGGATGTGCTGCAAAAATTGAATCTTCCTTACCGTGTGTTGGCATTGTGTACAGGAGATATGGGCTTTTCAGCAGCCAAAACATATGATTTAGAAGTATGGATACCTGCTCAAAATACGTATCGCGAAATTTCTTCTTGCTCAAATACGGAAGCTTTTCAAGCTAGAAGAGCAAAAATCCGCTACCGTAATGAAGAAACAGGCAAATTAGAATACGTTCATACGTTAAATGGTTCAGGACTAGCAGTAGGACGAACAGTAGCAGCTATTCTAGAAAACTATCAACAAGCAGATGGCTCAGTAAAAATTCCAGAAGCATTGGTTTCCTATATGGGTGGATTAACTGAAATCCGTTAAAAAATGTATTCTATGGTAGCAACTTGTTCTATTAATCAGACAGGTACAAAAGGAAGCAGTCATTTGATGCTTCCTTTTTGTAATTAACATCAGTCGTAACTTTTTAACATCTACATTAAAGGTGATATACTAGTAAATACTAATTTAGAAAAGAAGGTATAGAGATGGGACAAACTAATTTAAAACAAGCTACATTTGCTGGCGGATGTTTCTGGTGTATGGTAAAACCTTTTGATTCTCTACCCGGCATAGAGAAAGTAGTTTCTGGATATACAGGTGGGCACGTTAAGAATCCAACCTATGAAGAAGTTACAACGGGTACTACTGGACATACAGAAGCTGTACAAATCACATACGATCCAGAAGTATTTAAATACGAAGATTTAGTAGAAGTGTATTGGAGACAAACGGACCCAACAGATGCTTCAGGCCAATTTGCAGACAAAGGAGATTCTTACCGCCCTGTTATTTTTTATTATGATGAAGAGCAAAAGAGAATTGCAGAAGCTTCTAAACAAGCTTTACAAAGCAGCGGAAGATTTAAGCAACCGATTGTTACCTCTATAGAACCGGCACAACCATTCTATGAAGCAGAAGAGTATCACCAAGACTTCTACAAGAAAAATAGTGCTCATTACAATAGATACAGTCGCGGTTCAGGTAGAGTCGGGTTTATCCAACAAAACTGGGGAAATGAATAATAGTATATTTTTGCAATAAATATACATTTTGATTAAAGCTGTACCATTTTAGAAATCAATCGACTAACGTTCGCTAATTTGAATGAAATATGTCGTTTTAGCGAAGGTTTGATTTGTAAAGTTCAGCTTTGGTATTTTGTAAATTTTATTTCAATGAAAAGCTTGACGAAACCCAAGAATGTTGGTATAGTAATAAACGTTGCAGGTGACAAAGATTTAACAAACCAGTAACAAAAAATAATTTCAAAAAGTTGTTGACATTGATTTGACACTCTGGTATTATTAAGAAGTTGTCACAGCGACAACGCGAACGAAATTAGACCTTTGAAAACTAAACAAAGTAAGACGAACCAAACGTGTAAGGAAGTTTTGGCAAGTGCCAAAACAAACAAATTAGTGAATATTTATTCGCTAGCAATCAATTAATGAGCTACAAGCATCATTAAAATAAGCAGGCTTCGGTCTGCAACTTTTATGAGAGTTTGATCCTG